>NZ_JAPEHY010000026.1:0-75567 GCF_028823715.1 Shewanella sp. K8 | reverse complement strand
TCAGCACCATTAACGACGGTATCTATGAAGGCGCTGAAGACTTCACCGTCACCATTAACAGTGTCAGCGGTGCCGATGCCAGCATTGGTGCCAACAACAGCGCCGACACCACTATTCTTGATGCCCAGAACCCACCAAGCATAGGTAACATCACCAATGTTGCCGTATCTGAAGAGGGGCTGACCGATGGTGCGCCGGATGATGTAGGCGACACAGATACAACAGATGCCGTGATAGCCAACGGTACCATTGAGCTGCAAGATCCTGACAACGATGAGCTGGAAGTTACGCTTAGCGGCCCATCAGGTATAACCTCCGGAGGCGTCGATGTAACCTGGAGTTGGGATGCCAGTACTCAGACTTTGACAGGCTCTGCCGGTTCAACTGTGGTGATGACCATATCGCTCACGGCTCCTGCGGGTAACAGCAGTGGTACTTGGGGTTATGAGGTCACACTGCATGCTCCACTGGATCATCCTGTAGCCAATGTTGAAGATGTGCTCAATTTGAACTTTGGCATTGATGTCGCGGATGGTTCAGGAGCGACAGACTCAAGTTCATTCCAGGTTACAGTTGAAGACGACTCACCTGTTGTCGATGTTGAACCTATCTTGGATGGGGTCAACACTGTTGGCACCTATACTGGGGTCATGAACACATCAGGAGCAGATAAAGACTATAGTGCCGATCTCAGCGGCAACGTAAACGGCTGGGATGCTGGTTCTCAAACCTACTTTGGTGCTTCTGATATCACGGCCGGAGGCAAAACAGTCTTCTTCTTTGTCGATCCAAACAACCCGGATCAACTGTTCGCTTATACAAGCGATGAAAGCCCTGCTACGGCCTATGATGCGTCTAACCCTGATCAGACGCTGATCTTTACCCTCAACACAGATCCAAACAGCGACAGCTATCAACTGGATATATTGCAGAGCATAGACAAGCTGGAAGAGATAGACATTGGCGCGTTGGACGGAGGTAAAGGAGGCATCAGCGGTACCGTGTATGTCACTTATGACAACGCTACCGGTGCCTACAACATATACAACGATCCAAGCAAAGTGCCCTCTGATGCCGAAGTTGCTTTCACGCTTTACGGCCGTGATGGCAACGGAGACTTGGCCGATGTCAATGGTACAGACAACGGCTTTGGGGTGGCTAACCCTTGGGTTTCAGGTGATGAGACCCTTATCGTTGACTATGCAGACACAGTAGCCAGTGCCAGCTTTAACTTCAACGTCGGTAATAACGACCCTGTGCTGGTGCACTACAAGGCCTATGATGCCAACGGTCAACTGCTGGGTGAAGGCGAAATCGGCCCCAACGAAGTTATCAGTGATTTGGGCGCTATCGCCTATATCGAGCTGAGTGCTGTAACGCCTGACGGTGCCAAGTTCCAACTGACCGGCACAACCGCTCAGGAGATCGTCAGCTCCACAGAGCCTCTGGATCTGGACTTTGGTGTAGTGGTCACTGACAGTGACGGCGATCAGACCAACGGCAATCTGGATATTCACCTGGATGCTCCAGGAGGCGCTCCAGTCGCGATTACCTCCTATGCACTGGCCAGTCTGGATGAATTTGGTTTGCAGGATGACAACCTGGATACCGATCAACAGTCACTGCGCTTCAAGGCTGGTGACAGTGAACTTTCAGACTTCGGCTTCAACTATCAAAATGGTGACTTCAGCGGTATTACAGTGGAAGGGATAAGAGAAAACTTCCCATTGAGCTGGCGCCTTGAGGGTGAGTACCTGATAGCTTCAATGCCGGGTAATGGTCCAAATAAAGACGTATTGAAGATCAGTCTGGATTGGTCTGCCATAGCGGCAGGCAGTGAAGGCAATATCATAGTCAACGCTGAGCTGATAGGGAATCTCCCCCACAACATAGATGTCGACTCTCTGAAGATTTCAGGTATTGAGATTGTTGGTACAGATAACAACAACCAAACCGCAGTATCGACTCTGGATGTTAAAGTCGAGAAGTACACGTCTGCTGTGGATGATTATCAAGAAATCAATGAAGATCAGCTGGCAACCGGCAACATTTTTGACAATGACACAGGTGAGTTCAGCGATGGCCAAGACATTGAACTGGCCAGCTTTACCGTAGCCGGGGATAGCCAGGTCTACAGCGCAGGAGAAGATGTCGCTGTTGAGGGTGGCACTCTGGTTATCAATCTGGATGGTAGTTATACCTTTACTCCGGAAGCCAACTGGAACGGTACTGTGCCCGTTATCACCTATGTGACCAACAATGGTGATACTGCGACCCTGACCATCAAGGTCAACAGTGTCAACGACGCACCGACTATCGTTACCACTACCAATGCTGTTGTCTCTGAGGAAGGCTTGACCAATGGCCTGCCGGATTCAAACGGCAGCAGTGATACCACTGACAGTGCCACTGCAAATGGCACTATCCAGCTTCAGGATGTGGATGGTGATGCACTGACTGTTAGCCTGACACCACCAAGTGGTATCACCTCAGGTGGCCAGGCTGTTACCTGGCAGTGGGACGTTGCGACTCACACCCTGACAGGCTCTGTAGGTAACCTTGCAGTAATGACTGTGGTACTGACACCGCCAGCGGGTAATGGCAGTGGTGATTGGGACTATCAGGTCAATCTGTTGGGACCAATAGATCACCCCGATACCAGCATTGAAGATGTTAAAGATCTGACATTTGGTGTCAGTGTTAATGACGGCAATGGCGGTACTGTCTCCGGTAGCTTCGTGGTCAGCGTCGAAGATGATGCGCCTTACATGCCTGATACAGCTCCGGTAACGGCTACGGTAACCGATATTCCGGATACTCTCATAGGCGCCTTCGATCTGACAGGTTACACAGGTAATAGAGGGGAACTGGACTTTAATGGTTTCACCATCACTGCCAGAGGTTTTACCTCATCTACCGACCACACTCTGACCTCGGCAAATATTAACGGCAGCAGTTCAGGCATAGGGGTTGCCAGTGTTGGCTCGCCATACCACAACATAGCCAACGAAGTAGATTTCCGTGAATTTGCTGATGGCACCGGCGTTTCTGAAGAAGTCATCATAGATCTGGATCCCAACACCCTGGCGTTCGGCATGAAGATAGAGTTTGCCAACATCTTCGGAGGTGAGCTTGAAAGCGGTGTGGTTGAGTTCTGGCGTGATGGCCAACTTATATCGACCCAAACCTTCAGCTCTGATGCCGGTAACGGTGACTATGCGGCTGACTTTAACGTGCAGGATGGTGGCTTTGATAGAGTTGTTATCAAGGCAACCGACAACGGCACAGCCCCCAGCCATGGAGACAACAGTGACTTCACGATTTCCTCGATAGAATTCACTGGTACAGGCAATGCCCCGGCAATCGCCTATGCTTCCGGTGAAGTAACGGCCCAATGGGGCGCTGATGGCCAAGGCAGCCTTGCATTGGCAGGTGTGACCGACACGTCCCTGGTTACCGCCAGCGGGGAAGCCGTTGAAGTGACCCTTTCAGGCAATACTTTGCTGGGCCAAACAGACTCGGGCGACTTGGTCTTTAAGCTGGAATTCACCCCTGGTACAGGCCACTGGGACTTCTATCAGTACCAGACCATGCAGGGCACCGAAGACGGCGACCTGGACTTTGCAGTAACGGTAACCGATGCCGATGGTGACTCTTACACCGGCAATATTGCGGTGGTGCCTGTATTTAACTATCAGGTCACTGAAGCGGGTCCAGGCGATCAAACGGTCAATTTGGGTAACGCCGAAGATATCGTTATCGGCGACCTGGATGGCACAGTCGTGGTTCCCGGGCAGGATTACAATATCGCCTTTATGGTCGATAGCTCGGGGAGTATCAACACCAGCACACTTAATACCATGAAGTCCCAGTTGGCACAGGTATTTGAAACTCTCAAAGACAGTGCAGGTGGTGAGCAAAGCGGCACCGTGAAAATATTCTTGGTCGATTTTGATACTCATGCCAAGGGCAGCATCAGTGTAGATCTCAATGACCCCAATGCATTGAGCACTCTTCAGAATGCCCTGAATGACATGAGCAGCGGTGGCGGCACCAACTATGAGGATGTCTTCACCACCACAGCCAACTGGTTCGCCAATGGCGATGCTCAAGATAATAGCGGTGCCACTAACCTGGCCTTCTTTATCACTGACGGCAAACCAACTTACTACAACGCCAATGCCGGTGGGAACCCGAAGATCTACGACACGTGGTGGAGTGGTAATGATCGTAGCTTGTCACAAGTCATTGGCGCAGCCTACGTATTCGGCCAAGTCTATACCGTTAACGGACATGTGGTAATTGACGAAAGCGGTAACGTGTTCAGTGTAGAAGACTTTAACAACGTGAGCAGAAGCCCTGTTGGAGCCATGCGACCCGATGCCCAAGGTAACTATGATTACTATGCCTTGGCTGGTACCGGCAGCAGTACCAATTCGGACACTACGGCGAATTCCGAAGCTGGTTTTGCTCTACTCTCTGGCCTGGGTGTCACGGTTGAAGCCATAGGAATGGGCTCCAATATCGATGAGGATGACCTGCAGTCTTACGATACAGATGGCAACGTCCAGACCAACATCGATGCCGATGAACTTGCCGACGCTATTCTCGGCAATGAAATCACCAATATGCCTGGCTCAGATACCTTGGATGGCGGTGCGGGTAACGACATCATCTTCGGTGACGTGATTCGCTTTGATGGTATTCAAGGTCAGGGTTACAACGCGCTCAAAGCCTTTATTGCCGGCGAGTTGGGCCAAAGTGATGTGACCGATGCTGAAATTCACAACTATATCAGCGAGCATTCAAACCTCTTTGATAAGTCAAGCGCCAACGACAAGGGTGATATCATCCGCGGCGGTGACGGAAGCGATATTCTGTTTGGCCAAGGCGGTAATGATGAACTCTACGGCGGCAATGGTAATGACATGCTGTTCGGTGGTAATGGCAACGACCTGCTGGTTGGCGGCAATGGTGATGATTGGCTCACCGGTGGCCAAGGCGTAGATACCTTCAGCTGGAAAGCGGGTGAAACCGGCACCGACCATATCACTGACTTTGAGCTCAACAAAGATCAGCTGAACCTCAGTGATCTGCTGTTGGGTGAAGAGCACAACTCACTGGAGCAATATTTCGAATTCAGTGTTGCTGATGGCAATACCACTATCTCGATCGATGCAGATCTGGATGGTGAATTCGATCAGCACATAGTGCTCGACGGTGTCGACCTGTTTGCGACATACGGCAGTGATGAAAGCGACATTATCAATGGCTTACTGGGGAACAGTGGCGATGGCCCTCTGATTGTCGACACTCAATCGGGTAACCCTGGTTCCTCCTATGTCAGTCAAACCAGCTCCAGTGGGCTGGATGAGCAAAAAACGCTGGATTCAGTGTTTTAAAAGCTCTGTTGTTTGAATGCTAGCCCATATTGCAATTCGCAATATGGGCTAGCATGGCTGATACTAGAATTAATCATATAAAACGAAAGGATAAGTCGTTCTGTGACCGCATCCGCTTCACCTAAACCTGAGCAATGGACTATCTCGGCTTCCCAGCGAGTCACTGTGGATCCTCTGCTCGACAGTCTGGTTCTATTGACGGAATACTTTGGCAGCCCCTGTTCCAGTGAGTCTCTGGCGGCAGGCCTGCCCCTGTCTTCGGCTATTCTGTCCCCGGAACTGGTACCTCAGGCAGCTGCAAGGGCCGGCCTAACCGCCAAGCTTTCCCGTAAAGGCTTGAATCAGGTTACTGCTATTCAGCTTCCCTGTATCTTGCTTTTGAAAGACAAGAAAGCCTGCATTCTTCGCGAGCTGGATCTGGAGCAACAGCATGCCGTGATCCAATTACCAGAAACCGGCGGCGAACAACGCCTGTCCATGGAGGAGCTGGAAACCCTCTATGTAGGCTATCTGTTTCTGGTTAAACAGCAGTACCGTGGCGATATGGGGTTTGATGTTTATCATCACGACCACAGTAAACACTGGTTACTGCAAACCATCAAAGACTCGGCCCCCATCTATCGTGATGCCCTGATTGCCTCAATCCTGGTGAACTTGTTTGCCCTGGTTTCACCGCTGTTTATCATGAACGTCTACGATAAAGTGGTGCCCAACCTGGCATTCGAATCACTGTGGGTACTGGCCATCGGAGCCGGTATTGCTTATCTGTTTGATTTGGTCATGAGACAGCTGAGAAGTTACCTTATCGATGTTGCCGGTAAGAAAGTCGACATCATCGTCTCGTCGCGACTGTTCTATAAGGCAATCGGTATTCCCCTCGAAAACCGCTCGGCCAGTGTCGGCGGCATGGCGCGTCAATTAGGTGAGTTTGACAGTATCAGGGAGATCCTTACCTCGGCGACCATCACCACCTTGGTCGACCTGCCCTTCGCCCTGCTGTTTATGTTGATCATCTATCTGGTCGCCGGCGATCTGGCACTGATCCCATTAATCGCCAGCTTAATCATCATCAGCTATACCCTGATCATTCAGCCCAGGCTCAAGACTGCCATTGAGGAAAGCAATAAATTTGCCAGCCTCAAACACGGCCATCTAATCGAAAGTCTGGCCTCTCTGGAGTCCATCAAGTCATACGGCGCGGAAGGCCTGGTACAAAAAGCCTGGCAGCAGATGATAGGCCACACTGCCAACTGGCAGTTGAGATCGAAAAAGCTCTCCAACTCAGTGGCCAACGTTGCCAACTTTGTGGTGCAGTTGACCGTCGTCAGTGTAGTCATTCTCGGCGTCTACCGGGTTGCCGACAATGATATTTCCATGGGTGGGATCATTGCCGCTGTGATGCTTGCCAGCAGAGCAGTTGCACCCATGGCGCAACTGGCCGGCTTGATGACTCGAGCCAACCAGACGGCCAGCGCGCTGAGACAGCTGGATCAGATAATGACCCAGGAAGATGAGTTTGAAAACAAAGGCCACCTGGTCAGCAAACAGCGCCTGATGGGCAAGATAGAAGCCGACGACCTCAGCTTCAGTTACCCTGGTTCGGAAAAACCTGTATTGCATCCCTTCGCCTTGAGGATCCGCCCCGGCGAGCGGATAGCCATTATCGGCCGTAATGGCAGCGGTAAGAGTACCTTGGCCAAGCTGCTGGTCGGGTTATTCAAACCCAGTAACGGCAGCCTAAGATACGATGGCATAGACAGTGCCCAGATCCACCCCAGCGATCTACGCCGTAACTTCGGTTATCTGCCACAGGATGTCACCCTGTTCCACGGTTCGGTCAGAGACAATATTCTTTTCGGCACCCGTCAGGTCACCGAGCACCAGTTGATCCGAGCGGTACAGCTTTCCGGGGTCAACCTGTTTACCGATATGGAATCGGAAGGCCTGGATCAACAGGTAGGTGAAGGCGGCCACTCTCTGTCCAGGGGCCAACGGCAAACCGTGGCCTTGGCCAGAGCCATACTCAATGACCCACCCGTGCTGTTGATGGATGAACCCACAGCCAGCCTGGATGCCAGAGCCGAGAAGCAATTCATGCGCTCAATGCATAATGTCAGCCGAGACAGAACCTTGCTGATCATCACTCACAAGATGCACCTGCTGAATCTGGTGGATCGCATCATAGTGATGGATAGAGGCCACATCATTGCCGACGGTCCTAAGGATAAGGTGCTCGAAAAGCTCAACCAAGGGCTGATGGCAGGAGGCAAGTAATATGAATAAGCACCTGACTTCTGATGACTTGGAAATGGTAGACGATGTCTACGGCGCCATGATGACAGATGCTCCCACCAGCCACAGATTGATCATCTGGTCGCTGGCGATAATGATGCTCTGCTTCCTCACCTGGGCCTATTTCGCTTCTCTCGACCGAGTTACCAAGGGCACGGGTAAAGTGATCCCCTCTTCCCAGGTACAGGTCATCCAAAGTCTGGACGGCGGTATTTTGAAAGAGATGTACGTTCAAGAAGGCATGCTGGTCAAACAGGGTGAGCCCTTGGTTCGCATCGATGACACACGTTTCCGTTCCGATGCCGCCCAGCAGGAGCAAGAGGTCTACAGCCTGCAGGCCAACGTTATTCGCCTGCAGGCCGAGCTGAACAGTATCTTTATCTCAGACATGGCCAACGATTGGCGGGAACAGCTCAAGATCACCAAGATCCCGCTGGTATTTCCTGCCGAACTGGCCGAGAAGGAGCCTGAGCTGGTCAAGCGCCAACAGGATGAATACGCCGGCCGTCTGGACAACCTCAGCAACCAGGTCGAAATCCAGGCAAGGCAAATCCAGCAGCGGCAGCAGGAAACCGAAGAGTTAACCTCAAAAATCGGCACCCTGAGTACCAGTTATCGCTTGGTCAGCCGCGAGCTGGAACTGACCAAACCTCTGGCACAGAAAGGCATAGTGCCCGAGGTGGAACTCTTGAAGCTGGAACGTACAGTTAACGACATTCAAGGCGAGCTGGCGACCCTCAGAGTAATGCGCCCTAAGCTCAAAGCCAACATGGATGAGGCGATACTCAAGCGCCGGGAAGCGGTATTGGTTTACGCCGCCGATTCCCGCGCACAACTCAATGAAATGCAGGCCAAGCTGGCAAGAATGAATGAGGCCCAAGTGGGAACCAAGGATAAAGTCAGCAAAGCCGTTATCACTTCACCGGTCAACGGAACCATTAAAACAATAAATATCAATACATTGGGCGGCGTTGTTCAGCCAGGTATCGATATTATGGAGATAGTTCCTTCCGAAGACCAATTGCTGATCGAAACCCGAATTTTGCCAAAGGATATCGCCTTCCTGCATCCGGGGCTGCCCGCCATAGTTAAGGTTACCGCCTATGATTTTACCCGTTACGGCGGGTTGAAAGGCACTGTGGAACAGATAAGTGCAGACACTACTCAGGATGAAGAAGGCAACAGCTTTTATTTGGTAAAAGTGCGGACCGAAGAGTCCAGTTTAATTAAAGACGATGGCACTGAGATGCCCATTATTCCCGGCATGTTGACCTCTGTTGACGTAATTACCGGGAAAAGAACTGTCCTTGAGTACATACTTAATCCCATTCTAAGGGCCAAAGAAACAGCGTTAAGAGAACGCTAGGCTCAAAGTCACAATAAACCTGGAGGGTTTAGCATGAACAAGAAAGTTACTCGGCTGGTGAAACCCAGTGCCTTGGCACTGGCGATTACCGGGCTGATGTTGCCCACGGCAGGGTTTGGTCAGACCCTGGAACAAGCCGTAGCGCAGACATTGGATACCAACCCGGAACTACGGCTCGCCTTTAACCGCTTCAAGGCTCGTGAAGAGCAGGTGAACCAGGCCATAGCCGGTTATATGCCAACGGTAGATATTACCGGTGGCTACGGCTATGAATACACAGACAGTCCGGCCACTCGTCGCCGTTTGGCCGGCACCCTGGATGATGAAATTGAACTCAAACGAGGCGAATTCGGTGTCAGCATCAAGCAGATGCTGTTCGACGGCTTCTTTACCAGCAGTGAAGTCGACAGATACAGCTTCGAAGCCAGTGCCGATCAATGGGCGCTGTTTGCCGCTGCCGAAGATATGGCGCTGGATGTTGCCAAGGTCTATATCAACTACATACGTACCGAGCAGGTGCTGACACTGGCAGAGAAGAACCTCAAGAGCCACCAGGATATCTACGAGCAGATCAAGCAGCGTACTGATTCGGGCCTGGGTTCTACTGCGGATCTGTCGCAAATCACAGGTCGTCTGGCCCGTGCCAACGCCAACGTAGTGTCGGCGCGCAATAACTTCCTCGATGCCAAGAGTCAGTTTTTCCGCATCACCCATCAGCAGCCGGAAGACCTGATAGTACCGGTTCCGGATGCCGATATGTTGCCGGCAGATATAGATGCCAGTATCAAGATGGCTCAGGAGTACCATCCTATTCTCAAGTCGGCCACCAGTGATATTCGCGCCGCCGAGTATGAGAAGTCGTCGGCTCAGTCCAACTACTACCCCAAGATCACGTTGGAAGTGGAAGGCAACCTGAACAACAACCTGGACGGTGAAGACGGTTTTAGCCGTATCGCCAGCCAAAATGTCGGCGGCTACAACAATGACATTCTGGCCATGGTCAGGGTTCGTTATAACCTGTTCGCCGGTGGCCGCGACTTGGCTCGCGAGAAAGAGGCCAGCTACAAGATAGGTGAAGCTAAAGAGATCCGTGAGCGCGCCTATCGTGAAGTGGTTGAAGGCGCCAACCTTGCCTGGAACGCTTATGAGTTCCTGGGGCCACAGAAGCAGTATATTCGCGAGCATGTCATTGCCGCCAAAGACACTCAAGTCGCCTACTCACAGCAGTTCAACCTGGGTCAGCGCACCCTGCTCGACTTGCTGGATACCGAGAATGAGCTGTTTGAAGCCAGAAAAGACTATCTGACCGCCGAGTACGACGAAGTGATTGCCAAATACCGCGTACTCAATGCCACAGGTCAACTACTAGACTCGCTTAGAGTCACTCGCCCCGATGTATGGAAAGGGGAGCGTGAATATGAAGGAGGAGTTAAATAATGAAACTCTTTATCACCCTGCTTAGCGTCGCCATACTGGCGGGCTGCTCAATGCGTGACACGGTTTCCATGGATCAGCCGACAGCTCAGGTCAACGATCTCAATGATAATGACAGAGACGGTGTTATCGAAGCCCGTGAGCGCTGCTCAGGTACCGTTGAAGGTGCCAACATTGATAACTATGGTTGTGGTAAGATCAAGCCTATCAATGAGCGTTCCGAGTTGAAAATACTCTTTGCCAACGACTCCTTCTACATAGATCCTCAGTACTATGATCAAATTGGTGTTATTGCTGACTTTATGAAGCAATATCCCAGCACCAAGGTGACGATTGAAGGACACTGTAGCCGTACCGGCAGCTATGAGCATAACCTCGAGCTGTCACAGAATCGGGCAAACGCCGTAACCAAAGTGCTTGAAGATCAATTCGGTATCACTGCCGATAGACTGACAGCCATAGGTTACAGTTACGATAGACCAGTAGATCCAACAGATACGCAATTGGCCCACAAACGTAACCGCCGAGTGATCGCCGAAGTAACAGGCGAAGACACTATGGCCGATATGAAGTGGAACATCTACACTGTGGATCAAGAAGTGAAATAGGACCTTGATATCCCCATATGACAGGCAGGCTCAACCAGTATTCACTGCTCAGACGGGTCTGCCATTACACAGTACTGGCATCGACTCTAGCAGTGTCATGCCTGTACGCCGCTTCAACCCAACAGCTCGACCCCAACAGCATTACCAGGACACTGGAAGCTCGTTATGGCGAGCGGGCAGGCCTCAGAGCCAGAGCTTGGTTCAAGATATTGGACGAGGCGCAAGGGTTGGACGATATGGGGAAAATCACCAAGGTAAACAACTTCTTTAACCTGTTTCGCTTTGTAGATGATATCAAGCTCTGGGGGATGGCCAACTACTGGGCCACCCCTTTAGAGTTTATCGGAGTAAATGGTGGTGACTGTGAAGACTTCTCCATCGCCAAATACTTCACTCTGCTGCAGTTGGGCATACCTGAAGACAAGATGCGCATCACCATGGTTAAGGCAACCAGTGTTAATCAGTACCATATGGTGCTGGCCTATTATGAGACGCCCTCCTCTGTTCCTCTTATTCTGGACAACCTGGATCGCGAGCTCAAACCGGCAACTCAACGCAGAGACCTGATCCCTGTGTACAGCTTTAACGGTAAGCAATTGTGGCTAAACAAAGAGAAAGGACGCGGTGTATTGGCAGGCTCATCCGCTCGCTTGGAAAAGTGGAATGACCTGAGACACAGATTAGGGGCTGATCGCTTACGTCAGCCAAAATTAAAACTGGAGTAGCTACAGCAATGACACTGTTTCGACAGATATACTCGTTACTGTTTGGGCTGTTTCTCTTGGTTGTAGCCAGTGTGGGCTATGTGCAATTCAATGAGACCCAGAACTTTCTGACCGAGCAGATGGAGTCGGACCTCAATAATGTCAGCCATTCATTGGGATTGATGTTGGTTCCATCGCTGGAGGCCGGTGATCTCGCCACCGCAGAAACCATGGTGAATGTCATCTTCGAGGGTGGCTATTACCAAGAGGTGAAACTCACCTGGTTGGTCGACGGTAAACAGCAGGTCTGGAATAACAATATCCGCATCGAAGATGTGCCCCAATGGTTTATCGATCTGGGGATCTTCACCCCGTTACGCAAGGAAAGCACCATCACTTCGGGTTGGTTGCAGTTGGCCAAGTTGGAAATTACCGCGCACCCGGGTTTCGGCTACCATGAACTGTGGCGCATTATGAGCCACACCCTGATAGCCTTTTCAATCCTGTTTTTGGTCGCCATTCTATTCGCCCGTCTGGGCCTGACCTGGATCCTCAGTCCACTGCATGCCATTGCCGAACACGCCAAGAGCATTGCCAAACGGGAATTCGGCCCGGATATGCCGCTCCCCAAAACCCTGGAACTCAGGGATGTGGTTAACGCCTTCAACAGCATGTCGGCCCAGTTGAAGAAGATCTTCAGCTCTCTGGACGAAGAAGTTACCGCACTCAGGAAGAAGAATCTGGTGGATCAGGTATCCAACCTACCCAACCGTCAATATATGATGGGCCGAATTGGTGGTTGGCTCGGTGAACCCGGCAGCGGTGCCCTGATGATGACCAAGTTCGATTGGCTCGAAGAAGTGCATAGCAAGTATGGCTATCAGGTAAGAGACGAAACTATCAAGCTACTCTCGGAAAAACTGCAGCATGAGCTGGGCGAAATCTGTGAATCTGTCATTGCCCGTATCGCCGCCTATGAATTTGCTTTCCTGGTCACCAATGTTGAGCGTGAACAGTTAAGTAAGTATCTGCAGACGTTGATCCGCACCATCAACCAGGAAATGGTCAAGGCGGGTTGCAAACCCAATGAAGACTACGCCATAGGTATTGCCGAGCGCATAGGACAGATGAATAGCTCAGAACTGCTGGCACGCTCTGACAATGCCCTGCAAATCGCCCTCAAGGAAGGCAAGGTCTATCACTGGTTGGAGACCAATGAGCAGCAGTTGTTCAGTCGCGAACAATGGCGCGACAAGCTTACCGAAGCAATTAACCGTAAGCAGTTCCGTTTCCGTTGGCAGCCAGTGCACTATCAGGACTCAGACAACGTACTGCAGCGGGAGCTTTTCTGTCAGCTGCAGATAGGTGACAAACTGGTACACGCCGGCCAGTTCATGCCTTATGTCGAGCTATTGTCCTTGGGTAGCCTGCTCGACCGCTGCCTGATTGAAAAGATCAGCGAAGATGAGTTGTTGGAGAAAAATGCCGAAGCAGTTGCGGTTAACCTCACCCATCACAGCATCAGCGATCCCAAGTTCCACGAATGGCTCAATCACTTCCTGCGTAACAGTCGCCATGCAAGCCGGTTGGCCTTTGAATTACCGGAAGCCGCCATCTATACCGATATCGATGCCTGCCAGGCGCTGTGTACCGTTATCCGCGACAATGGCGCCAGCATAGGGATAGACCACTTCGGCCGTCAGTTCGGCTCCATGTCTTATTTGCAAAGCCTGCGGCCGGCTTACGTCAAGCTGGATCAATCCTTTGCACAATATGATGAAAACCAGCACAACAGCGAACTGTGCCGGGCACTGGTGAACGTGGCCCGAGGACTGGAAATCGATGTGATAGTCACAGGTATTCAGGAGAAAGGTCAGTTGGAGCGCTTTACGCCACTCAAGACCCAAGCATACCAAGGCTTTATTTCACCGCCGGTGAATGTTGCGTAACTGATATAAGGCTCCCTTCGGGGGGCCTTTCCTTTACCAGAAGCTGCTAGAGACAGCGAAGACCCAAGACACTTAAGCATCTAGTAAGCATCTAGAAGATGAAAAAAGGAAGGCGTTGAGTACTAAGAAATCAACAAAAAAGCCCCTGATTTCTCAGGGGCTTAAATGTTTTGGTCGGTGATAGAGGATTCGAACCTCTGACCCTCTGCTCCCAAAGCAGATGCGCTACCAGGCTGCGCTAATCACCGAAATACTGTGTTGCTGGTTACCTTTGCAAATAGAGGGTCACCCTCTGCTCCGCTCTGGTTGCCAAATCGGCATGCGCTATCAAACTGCGCTAATCACCGAAATACTTTCCAGCTTTTACCCGACGTAAAGTCAGATAAATCAAATTTGGTCGGTGATAGAGGATTCGAACCTCTGACCCTCTGCTCCCAAAGCAGATGCGCTACCAGGCTGCGCTAATCACCGAAATATTGCTTTATTGGGCACCTTGAAAGGAAGAGGGTCACCCTCTGCTCCACTCTGGTTTCCAAACCGGGAGGCGCTATCAATTGCGCTAATCACCGTAAGATTTGAAGCTGACTCGCTTCACGAAAGAAGTGGGGTGACTGATGGGACTTGAACCCACGACAACCGGAATCACAATCCGGGGCTCTACCAACTGAGCTACAATCACCACTGATATTTCTTTCACTGACTGGCACAGCAGTTGAATCAAACTGGTGCGCCCAGAAGGATTCGAACCCTCGGCCTCACCCTCCGGAGGGGTGCGCTCTATCCAGCTGAGCTATGGGCGCCCGCCGTGTCAGCGCCGCATATAGTAGGAGGATTTACTCCCCGCGTCTACACCTGATTTGCTTTTTTTCGGCTGTTTGCTCAAGTTTTGACTTAAATAGCACAACAATTATCCGACACCAGCCAAAAAATTGACTTGGATAATACCGTATTTCATGCTATTCCTATCCTTTGATTGAAAACCACACAACAATTATATTGCAATTATTCCTTGGCGGATAACATGTTTAGGGATGAAACTCTCCATCAGCATTCGGCTCAGGAAGTCTCGAGTTTAGAAAAAAGGGTTGCCAGACTCAGACGACTGGCGGCCAAATACAAAAGAGCCGAAGCCACTCAGAACGCGCTGCTGGAGATCTCCAATATTGCCAATAAGGCAACCTCAATGGAGAGCTTCTACCAAGGCATGCACTTGCACCTTCAGCAACTGATCCCTGCCGACAACTTTTATATCTCCCTGCTCGATGCCCAGAGGCAACATCTGGAACTGCCGTTTTTCTCCGATGAAAAAGACTCCCACCCTTCTGAGCTCTATCCGGAACAGGAGCTATCTGAAATTCTGATGCAGGGTCTCACCGGTTATGTGCTGCGAACGGCCAAGCCCCTGTTGTGTGATGAGCGCAAAGCTGAAGAGCTGGCCGCCGCCGGGGAAATCATGTCCCTCGGCTCTCCCTGTCATCAGTGGCTCGGCGTGCCGATAATGCAAAATGACAGAGCAATCGGTGTCTTGGTGGTACAGAGCTACAATCCTGCCAGTTCCTACGGCGAGATGGAGTTGGAGCTGATGGCCTTCATCAGCCACCACATAGCCGGGGCCATGGAGCGATTACGGCATCATGAACAACTGGAACAAGCCATCACCCAGAGAACCCAGGAGCTGAGCCAGGCCTACGATAAGCTGAAACAGGAAGTCTATGAGAGGCGCCGCGCCGAGAGACTGCAAAAGTCTCTGTTTGAAATCGCCGAACTCTCCTCCTCCAACCTGGATGACAGCGAGTTTTATACCGAGCTGCACCGGGTCCTCAGTCATCTGTTGCCCGCCAATAACTGTTACATAGCCCTGCTGGACGACACGGCAACTGAGCTGCACTTTCCCTTCTATGTTTCCCAGCTAAGTGACCAGCCACCCAAATGCCGTCCCTTAATGGACGGACTGGTGGAATACCTGCTCAGATTGAAACGTCCCGTATTACTGGATCAGAGTGATATCCAATCTTTGGTGTGCGCCAAAGAGATATACAGCAAGGCTCCTGAGCTCAATCACACCCAGAGCATGCACCAGTGGATTGGTGTGCCACTGTTTATTCAGGACAGAATTGCCGGCGCCCTGACTATCTATAGCTTCAGCATGCACCAGAACTATCAGTTCAAGGATCTTGAGCTGCTGACCTTTGTGTCGCAGCATATAGCTACGGCCATAGAGCGTAAGCTGGCCACCGAGGCACTGAAACGCAGCAACGAAGAGTTGGAAGAAAA
Organism: Shewanella sp. K8; assembly: GCF_028823715.1. Classification (NCBI taxonomy): domain Bacteria; kingdom Pseudomonadati; phylum Pseudomonadota; class Gammaproteobacteria; order Alteromonadales; family Shewanellaceae; genus Shewanella; species Shewanella sp. K8. Next base: position 59,538 of record NZ_JAPEHY010000026.1, on the reverse strand, counting down.
GATCCTGGAGCGCACCCGCGAGCTGGCCACCACCAACCAAGAGTTACAAAAAGAGATCTCCCAGCGCCGAAAGGCAGAGCAACAACTGCTGCATGATGCCAAACACGACGCCCTGACCGGCTTGCCCAATCGGCTGATGTTTATGGAGCGTTTGAGCCAGGCCGTTAAGCATAATCGCCGACACATGCAGGACAAGTTCGCTCTGCTGTTCGTCGATCTCGACCGTTTCAAGCTGATTAACGACACCCTGGGACACCTGGAAGGCGACAAGTTTCTGGTTGAGACAGCCATCCGCCTCAAGTTTTGTATTCGCGACAACGACACCCTCGCTCGTCTCGGTGGCGATGAGTTTGTGATTTTGCTGGACGGGTTACGCACGGCCGACGATGCCAAGGAAGTCGCCGAGCGGATCCTCAAAGAGCTATCGCGCCCCTACGAGTTGGCCGATAAACAGTTCAACTCAGGCGCCAGTATCGGTATAGCCGTCAGTGGTCCTCACAGAGATGACACCAGCGAGTCCATTCTGCGGGATGCCGACACCGCCATGTATATGGCCAAGACCCGAGGCAAGGGTTGCTATGTGGTATTCGATGAGAAATCGCATCAGCAACTGATGCAGGATGTGAGCCTGGAAAATGAACTGAGAAACGCCCTGGATACCCAGCAAATTCGGCTCAGTTACTTCCCGGTGCAGGATCTTAAGACCGGGCAGCTACAGGCACTGGATGTACGCCTGTATTGGCCTCATCCACAACACGGCAAAATCAAACAGCAACAACTCGCCAATTTGGCAGAGCAAGCCAACTTACAGCTGGAACTGGACAGGTATGCGATAGAGGCGCTGAACAGCGAACTTCCCAAGCTGCAACTGGCCGCAGGTACCAAGTTGCATCTGGCCATCTGTAGCCAGCACCTCAAACATAAACACGCGCTGCGCAGTCTGAAAAACTGCCTGAGAAACTGCCGCTTCCCGCTTAACGACCTCTGCTTGTTTTTCAACGAGCAATCCTTGTCACGGGATCTGGAAAACCATATCAACGGCTTTGAAGTGCTCAAACGCTTGCAGGTCACTCTGGGGATCACAGGCTACGGCAGTGGTTACAGCCCCTTGATCAGCCTATCCTTCCTGCCTGTCAATGTGCTGAGACTGGATGCCTGCCTGGTGTCACATCTGCAAAGCCCCCACCACAGACGCTTGCTCAAAGCGATACGCTTGAGTGCCGGCGCGCTGGAGCTTGAATTGGTATTGGATGGCGTCAATACCCAAGAGCAGAAACAGCAACTGGCGCAAATGGGCTTTAACTCAGGCCAGGGACAAGCCTTGGGGAGTCGCTTGAGCGCCGCTGACAGCAACAACACCGAGGTCATAGATACGGCAACCCAGGTTTGCGCCTGAGTCGGGTCTTGAAGCCAAGGCTTACTTCTTGAACATATCCCGCAGGTTGGCAATATTGGCCTTGCCGGTTTCCATCCGTTGCTGCTCACTCTGCTGCGGCTTGCGGTTTTCCCAGATAAGGTCGTCCTGAGGCAGTTCCATCAAAAAGCGGCTGGGTTCGCAACGCATGGTTTCGCCGAATTGGCGCCGCTCACGGCAAAGCATAAACCACAGCTCTTTCTGGGCCCGGGTGATGCCAACATAAGCCAGACGCCGCTCTTCATCGACATTGTCTTCATCTATGCTGGTTTGATGCGGCAGAATCCGCTCTTCCACTCCCACCATAAACACATAGGGAAACTCCAGCCCCTTGGAGGCGTGCAGTGTCATCAACTGCACCTGATCGCCGCCCTCATCCTCATTGTTTCTTTCCATCATGTCCCTGAGCGTCAGCCTATTGACCACTTCGGGTAGGCTCATGGGCTCATCCAGATCGTCACCGGCCAGCATCTCTGTCACCCAGCGATACAGCTCGGAGATATTTTTCATCCGCATCTCGGCCGCCTTGGCGCTGGCACTGGTTTCGTAGAGATAGTCTTCATAGTTGATTTTGCGGATCAACTGCTTGATGGCATCAACCCCTTCACCACGCTGAGCGATTTCACCGGTATCGACAATGAAACGACCAAACTCATACAGTGAGCCCATAGCCGCCGATGGCAGATGATGGTTCAATTCAGCGTCGAAAATCGCCTCAAACATGGAGATATGCTTCTGATTGGCAAAATTCCCCAGTTTTTCCAAAGTTGCCGGACCAATTCCGCGTTTAGGGAGGTTGACGATACGCAGGAAGGCATTGTCGTCATCCGGGTTCACCACCAAGCGCAGATAGGCCATGATGTCCTTTATTTCGGCTCTGGCAAAGAATGAGGTACCACCACTGAGCTTGTAGGGAATACGGTTGGTCATCAGCGCCCGCTCCAACAAACGGGATTGGTGATTTCCCCGATAGAGAATGGCGTACTCGCCATAACTGGTCTTGCCCATAAACTTGTGGCGAATAATTTCGGCCACCACCCGTTCCGCTTCCTGCTCTTCGTTGGAGGCAAACAGTACCCGCAGCGGCTCGCCATAGGCCAACTCACTGAACAGCGACTTATCATACACATGGGGATTGTTGGCGATCAGAATATTGGCCGCCCGCAATATTCGCTGACTGGAGCGATAGTTTTGTTCCAGCTTAATGAGCTTGAGCTCGGGAAAGTCTTTGCCCAGCAGCACCAGGTTTTGTGGCTTGGCACCGCGCCAGGAGTAGATGGACTGGTCATCATCGCCCACCACAGTAAAACGTGCCCGCTCTCCCACCAGTAATTTAACCAGTTCATACTGGCTGGTGTTGGTATCCTGATATTCATCTACCAACAGGTAACGGATCCTCGCCTGCCAACGGACTCTGACATCGGCGTTATGCCGCAGCAACAGGGTCGGCAGCAGGATAAGGTCGTCAAAATCCAGCGCATTGTATGCCTTCATATGCTGGGCGTAACGCTGATAAAGGAGCGCGAACAGTTGTTCCTGTTCACCCTTGGCTATCTTGCGGGCATGATCCGGGATCACCAAGCCCCCCTTCCAATTGGAGATCATGGTCGCCAGCGCCCGCAGCAGATCTTTGTCCTCCTGTAGCTCGTCCTGGGTCAGCTCTTTAAGCAGAGCCAAGGTGTCCTGATCGTCAAACAGAGAGAACCCGGCCTTTAGGCCCAAAGTCTTGTGTTCACGCTTGATGATTTCCAACCCCAGGGTATGGAAGGTAGAGATCCACAACCCCCTTGCTTCTTTACGGCCCATGGATTGAGCCACCCGCTCTTTCATCTCCCGTGCTGCCTTGTTGGTAAAAGTCACAGCGGCGATATGCTTGGCCTGATAACCACACTTCTGCACCAAATGGGCTATCTTGTTGATGATAACCCGTGTTTTGCCACTGCCGGCTCCAGCCAATACCAGGCAGGGACCGGAAACATAATGGACGGCTTCATTCTGGGCAGGATTGAGCTTCATGGGTTATCGATATCTCACACAAGGAAGGTTTAGAGGCTGAGATCATACCAGAATCAGTGCCGGAGGCAGCCCCAAAATCCCCTTAGGGAAGTGCTTCTTGCAAAGGACTAGGGCCATTTGCTGCGAACCACGCCTTGCATCCGGCCTGTAAGCCGACGCAGAGCACACATGGGACTTGTTCGCACCTTCCTTAGGTTAACCTTGGGTTCAGTACGGCCTATAAGTTACAATCAGTTAAAACCTTGCCAGTGGATTAAAGAGATGATCAACCCCAAGAAAATTGAAGAAATGGCCAAACAGCTGAGCGAAAACCTGCCTTCAGGGCTGAAGCAATTTGCCGGCGAGTTTGAAGAGCGCAGCAAGCAAGTACTGCAACACCAGTTGCTGAAACTGGATCTGGTCTCCCGGGAAGAGTTTGAAGTGCAGCAGCATGTATTGCTCAAGACCCGCGAAAAGCTGGAAGCCCTGCAAGCCAGAGTCGAGGCACTGGAAGCCAAGGCTGAACAGGCAGAGTAATACCTCTCACCCCAAAATGGATAAGGCCGCTCATGAGCGGCCTTATGTTTCAACACGGCTAAATTAGAGCATATGCCGATAGCCCAGAGTAAAGGCGATATCCGTGCTGTTATCCATGTTGAGGAAGTTTTCAATCACAGTGAACTCTATGGCGCTGCGATCCAGATAATAACGGTAGCCCAGCAAGGCTTCATTTGAGGCTTCAGAGAAGTCGTCATCCGACTCGGCCATTCCCTCGTATCTGTGGTACTCCAGCATCCAGCCATGACGCCCGACACGGTATTCATAGCCCAGGCCGACCATCAAAGCGTTGGACTTATAGGGTACATCCGACAACACCTCTTCGTCCTGACGAAAGCTCAGACCAAGTGTTGAATGGAAGTTGTGCCGTCCGTTGCGATAGCTGTAATTAAGCTGCAACGCCTGTTCAAAGTTCTCATTGGCAAAAGGCCCCGAGCCCACATAGTTGTAATACAGGCTGCCCCCCACAGACAGGCCGTGGTGCTCATTTTGCAGCAGTTGATACCCCAGATAGACGTTGAAGGCGTTATTCATCGTCTTGCCGCCAAAATCACTGAGATCGATACCGTGTTGCTTGGAGTAAATCTGATTCTGGTTTCGCGGCTGATGCTCACGACCGTTCTGATCGAAACCGAAGGAATCGTGGAACCACATGGTCAGCGAATCCAAGTGGTTATTGCCACTGAAACGCCAAGTGTAATTGGCGTCCAGCATCCAACGGTCATCGATTTGCCACTTGAGACCACCAGTTAAGGAGTTGTGATAGTAATCGGCCAGATAATCGTCCGTCTCGGCCCACACACTGGCGATGTTACCGGTCAGATACCATTCTTTTTGTCCCTCAGCCATGGAAAAGCCCGAGCGCAACATGGGGGCCAGGCTACTGGATTGCAGGGGAGACTGGGCATAGACCCGCAGCGGCCCATAGTCATCAAAATCGGCCAGTTCAGCATGCAGGGGCAAACTGAAAAAAAACGGCAACCAACAGATTTTGGAAAAGTTCTTCATAGGTATCTTCACAGCAGATTGTATAGGCGGTTATTTTAAATGACTGCAGCATTGATTCACACTCATTATAGATGATTCAATCACGACCACATTGTCATAATAAATGTGACAGTAACAGCAGAATCCCTTGAGCATAACATCCAAGAAGCCAAATCAGACCGGGGCAAAAAGGGCCGTGCCATAATTTCGCCATTATTGATCAGTGACTTGTCATGATATGTCAGGTCAAATCTGTTCTAATACTGCCACTATAGGTTAAAGGAACATACCTCATGTTTGAAATTATCGTCCTGGTGGTAGCGCTGGCCTTTCTTGGTGCCATGGGTTTCGGGGCTTATCTGCTGCTGAAAAGCGTGATGAAGAAACAAAACGGCCAAGCGGCGCTGCCTCAATTCAAATCCAAATTAACGCTCAAACTCTTTGCTGTGGCCATGGTGGGCCTGTTGTCATTGATACCGCTTGGGATGATCCAGGATCTCAGCCAGGACAGAGAAAGCCTCTATCGCCAAGTGGTGCGCGAGATAGGCCACACCTGGGGCGATTCCCAAACCTTGGCCGGTCCGGTTTTGGTACTGCCGTTTCGCTATGAAGTGATCTCCGACAGCAATATCGACGGCAAACAGCACCGCAGTCGCCAGGTTTACAGCGATGAACTCTTGATCCTGCCCAAAGGCATGACACTGGATGCCGGTCTGCAGCACGAATTCCGCCATCGCGGTATCTATCAGTCACTCGTATATCTGGGACAAGTCAAGGGTCAGGCCAACTTCGAACTGCCCAAGGTCAATATCCCAGGCTTACTCGGCTTTGATTATAACCAGGCCCGGCTGGTGTTCGGCGTTTCAGCCAACCAGGCTATTGAGACTGTCAGCCGTTTTAATCTGGCTGGAGAGCAGGGCATGCCCAGCTTGATGTCAGGTACAGGCCTGGATAACACAGGCGGCCTTGGCCGCGGCTTTCATCGCACCATAGCGCTGGATCCGAGCCAAGGTGAATATCAACTGACCTTCCAGCTCAGCCTCAGGGGTTCTGAAGGCTTGGAGGTACTACCGCTGGCGGAACTGAGCCAGATAGATATCCATGCCGATTGGCCGCATCCCAGCTTCCAGGGTTACCTGCCCGCCAGCCGTAATCTCAGCACTGAAGGTTTTGATGCCAACTGGCAGATAAGCCATCTGAGTCGTAACTTCCCTCAGGTATTCCGCGCCAGTGATGGCCGGGATCTTACCGAGATCAGTGCCAGTGTTACCCTGTTCGAACCCGTGACTCACTACGGCAAGATAGAAAGGTCACTCAAGTACGGCATACTCTTTATCTTACTGACCTACATACTGCTGCTGATCTTCGAGCTGGGCAACAAGTCACGCCTCAGCGCAGTACAGTATCTGATGGTGGGTGGCGCCATGTGCCTCTTCTATCTATTGCTGCTGTCGCTGTCAGAACACCTGCTGTTTTTAACCGCTTATCTGGTGGCCGCGGCGGTTCCCCTGCTCAGCATTCCACTTTATGTCGCCAGTGCCAGTGGCAGTCGACGCCAAGGAGCTATAGTTGCGGCCATGCTGGCGAGTCTCTACGGCGTACTCTACTCCATACTCCAGTTGGAAGATTACGCCCTCTTGATGGGAACCGGACTGTTGGTACTGATCATGCTGGTGCTAATGTACCTCACCCGTCACCAACAAATTGAAGAGTAGTATTTACTGCCAACCAACGGCTGCCACACTTGGGCAGCCGTTTTTTTACAAGTGTGCTGACAAACTGCCGCCCAAAGGGCCTACTTCGACGGAGGACGCCATTAATGCTTGCCGCGTTCCTCCCCTCTGGCACAATGGCGGTTTATCCGTTCCGATAAGGGTGTATTAATGAAATATGCAGCCGTCCCTTTGACCTCTCTGGCCATTTGTTGGCTGTTTCTGCTCAGCTTGCCGCTGGCGCTGTTTTCCCTGTCAGAGCCGCTCTTCCCTTGGCTCAATCTCGATAGCGCCGCCGCTCAGTTTTGGTACTGGTTAACCGTGTCCGGTTCGGCGCCCTGGGGCGTAAGCACCGTGTTGTTGGTGTTTGCCATCAGCTTTTTTATCCTGCCAAGGGGCAGCTGGCTGAAGATGATGTTCTGCACTTCGCTGGGCTTGGTGCTGTGTTTGCTGCTCAATGAACAGCTCAAGCTGGTATTTGCAGAATCCCGGCCCTATATCGAATGGCTGTCCCACCAGCAGCATCTGGATATCAAGGAGTTCTACAGCATAGACAAGTACGCCCGCAGGGAACTGCTGGCACAGGTTCTTCCCGGGGTATCACCGCTGGATATGCCCATCTCGGCACAGATCCAGCGCCACTGGCAGATAGAAACTGGGTTTTCCTTTCCCTCCGGCCACACCATTTTTGCCGTGACCCTGACTATGTGCAGCAGTTTCTTTCTGCTGAGGCACAACAATCTCTGGCTTCCGGCGCTGCTTATCTGCTGGGCGCTGTTGATGGGGCTGAGCCGTATGTTGCTGGGGATGCATTGGAGTGTCGATGTATTGACCTCGACCCTGCTGGGAGGAATATTGTCGGCCCTGGCTATCTATGTCGGCAGCCACAGCTATCGCCGCCTGGAACCTTGGTTCACAGGGGCTGTGAGTAAAGGCTGAAACGAAAACGCCCCGTCATTGAACGGGGCGTTTATCTATAGGATCAGTTGAGCACTTCGGCCAGGGCCCGCAGGCACAGGGCAACATTTTCCCGTCTGGCACCGTAACCCATCAGGCCGATACGCCAAGCCTTTCCGGCCAAGGCGCCGAGGCCGGCACCTATCTCCAGATTATAGTTATCCAACAGCTGCTTTCTCACGGCGCCATCATCGACACCTTGCGGGATATAAACCGCGTTGAGTTGCGGCAAGCGGCTCTGCTCGGCCACCACAAATTCGAGCCCCATGGACTCAAGCCCCTGACGCAGCAAAAGGTGCATATCCCGGTGACGTTGCCAGGCATTTTCCAGCCCCTCTTCGGCCAGTAACCGCAGCGCTTCGTGCAGTGAGTACAAGGCATTAACAGGCGCCGTGTGGTGATAACTGCGCTTGCCATCACCGCTCCAATAACCCATCACCAGGGACTGGTCCAGGAACCAGCTCTGCACCGGGCTCTTGCGCGCCTTGAGTTTGGCCACAGCGGCCGGTGAGAAGGACACGGGAGACAACCCAGGCACACAGGAGAGGCACTTCTGACTGCCGGAATAGATGGCATCTATGCCCCAATCATCGACTCTGAGCTCGACGCCACCGAGGGAAGTTACGGCATCGACAATCGACAGACAGCCGTGCTCACGCGCCAGGGCGCACAGCGTTTTGGCGTCGGAAAGCGCGCCGGTGGAGGTTTCGGCGTGCACAAAGGCCAGGAAGGCGGCATCGGGATGCGCCTTCAGCGCGGCTTCCACCACTTCTGGGTCAACCGCTGTGCCCCATTCGAAATCCAGCATCACCGCCTCGGCGCCAATCCGCTCGACGTTCTGGCGCATTCTGTCGCCAAACACCCCGTTACGGCAGACAATCACCTTTTCGCCCGGCTCCACCAGGTTGACGAAGCAGGTCTCCATACCGGCGCTGCCCGGGGCAGATACCGCTATAGTCATCTCGTTACGGGTTTGAAACGCATATTGAATAAGGCTCTTGAGCTCATCCATCATGGCCACAAACAGAGGATCCAGATGCCCGACCGTCGGCCGCGACTGCGCCGCCAATACCTGAGGATAGACATCCGAAGGGCCGGGGCCCATCAGGATCCGGCGGGGAGGGTTGAAAGCGCTAACCGAGGGTGCAGCAAACATCTTGGCTCTCCTTACAAGAGGTTTCAGGGTACGGATTAGAATAATAACTCAAGACCATAGCATAAAACTGGCCGCCGGACTGCCCCTGCTTTTGGCGAAGACAGTCGACCTGTTCCCTTTCAGGATCTCACTGGCCTGGACGCGCCAGAAACAGCCGGTAGGCGGGGTTATCCGTCTCGTCCTGACAGACAAACCCCAACTCATCCAGAAACTGGCCAAAGGCGGCTTCATCGGCCTTGGGCACTTCAAAGCCGGCCAGCACCCGCCCAAAGGCGGCGCCATGGTTGCGATAATGAAACAAACTAATGTTCCACTTGCTCTTCAACGTCGTGAGAAACTGCAGCAAGGCTCCGGGATGCTCCGGGAATTCAAAGCTGAGCAGTTTTTCTTCCAAAGGCTCGGGTGGCAAGCCGCCCACCATATAACGCACATGCAGTTTGGCCGCCTCATCGGCAGAAAGATCCTGCACCGCAAAACCGGCACTCTCCAGAGATGAGATAATCGCCTGCAGCTCGCTGATACCTTCGCTAAGACGGATCCCGGCAAAGACCACGGCGCGATCGCGCCCGCTGAAACGGTAGTTGAACTCAGTCATCACCCGCCGCTCCAGCAGCTCACAAAAATGCAGGAAAGAGCCCGGCCTTTCCGGAATGGTCACTGCCAGCACCGCCTCTTTGTGCTCGCCCAGCTCGCAGCGCTCAGACACATATCTCAGGCTGTGAAAATTGACATTGGCTCCGCTGAGAATCGCCGCCAATTTCTCGCCCTTGCCCTTGTCACCGACATACTTTTTCAGCCCGGCTAGCGACAAAGCACCGGCAGGTTCGGCAATGGCGCGGGTATCTTCGAAGATATCCTTGACCGCGGCGCAAATTTCATCCGAGCTGACGGTCACCACCTCATCGACATATTCCCGCGCCAATCGAAAAGGCTCCTGACCTATACGCTTAACCGCCACCCCATCGGCAAACAAACCCACCTGCTCCAGCGTCACCGGCTCATCCGCTTCCAGCGCCGCCTTGAGACAGGCGGCATCTTCCGGCTCGACGCCGATGATCTTCACCTCTGGCATCACTGCTTTATAGTAGGCGGCAATGCCGGCAATTAAGCCACCGCCACCCACTGGCACAAACACCACTTCAAGATCTCTTTGCTGCTGCAGCATCTCCTGGGCAACCGTGCCCTGCCCGGCGATCACCGCCTCATCATCGAAGGGGGGAATAAACACCCGCCCCTCATCCTGGGCCAACGCCATGGCATACTGATTGGCCTGATCGAACGACTGCCCATGAAGCACCACATTGCCGCCGAGGCGGCGCACCGCATCTATCTTGATGTCCGGGGTGGTGGTAGGCATCACTATCACGGCGTCGACCCCGCGACTCGAAGCCGACATGGCAACACCCTGGGCGTGATTACCGGCCGAGGCACATACCACTCCGTTTTCGCACTCAGCGGGGCTCAAGGCGGCGATACGATTATAGGCGCCACGGAGCTTGAACGAGTGTACCGGTTGCATATCCTCGCGCTTGAGAAACACCTGGCAGCCCAAACGGGCCGACAGCTTGTTCAGACTCGACAGCGGGGTAACCCGCGCCACATCATAGACATGGGACAAGAGGATCTTCTGTAGATAATAGTTGGCCAGCGACAGCTGACTCTTGGATGCCAGCGCCAACATACTAGCCCTCCAACTTAGTGCGATCGCGCACGGCGCCCTTGTCGGCACTGGTGGCCAACATGGCATAAGCCTTGAGCGCCAACGACACAGGGCGCACCCGTGCCAACGGCTTCCAGGCCAAAGGCCCCTTGGCCTGCATCACCTCACGGCGCTGGGCGAGCTCAGCATCGCTCAGCTTAAGCGTGATGCTGCGGGCCGGGATATCGATTTCAATGGCATCGCCATTTTCAATCAAGGCGATAGTGCCCCCTGAGGCGGCTTCCGGTGACACATGGCCTATGGACAGCCCGGACGTACCGCCGGAGAAGCGGCCATCTGTGATTAAGGCGCAGGCCTTGCCCAAACCGCGGGACTTGAGGTAACTGGTGGGATAAAGCATCTCCTGCATGCCAGGGCCACCTTTAGGGCCTTCGTAGCGAATAACTACCACATCCCCGGCGACCACTTCACCACCGAGGATCCCGGCAACGGCCTCATCCTGGCTCTCATATACCCTGGCCACGCCCTTGAACTTCAGGTTGGATTCATCCACCCCGGCGGTTTTCACTATGCAGCCATGCTCGGCCAGATTACCGGACAGTACCGCCAAGCCCCCTTCCTGACTGAAGGCAAACTCGCGGCTGCGGATACAACCTTCGCGGCGATCTGTATCCAGCGATGGCCAGCGGCAATCCTGGCTGAAGGCCTGGGTAGTAGGGATCCCCGCGGGGCCGGCACGGAAGAAGTCTTTTACCTTCGCAGACTCGGTGCGCATCACATCATAATTGGCCAGCACAGACTCAAGCGAGCCATCATCGGAAGCCACATGGTTAACATCCGTATGCAGTAAACCGGCGCGTTCCAGCTCACCCAAGATCCCCATTACGCCCCCGGCTCTGTGGACATCTTCCATATGGTATTTAGGGGTCGAAGGTGCCACCTTGCAAAGGTGCGGCACCTTGCGGCTGAGACGGTCGATATCCGTCATGGTGAAATCCACTTCGGCTTCCTGAGCCGCCGCCAACAGGTGCAGCACAGTGTTGGAAGAACCGCCCATGGCGATATCCAAGGTCATGGCATTCTCGAACGCCTTGAAGTTGGCGATATTGCGCGGCAATACCGAGGCATCATCATCCGAGTAGTAACGCTTGGCCAGCGCCATCACTCTTCTGCCCGCCTCCAGAAACAGTTCGCGTCGATCACTGTGGGTCGCCAACATGGAGCCGTTGCCCGGCAGCGACAGCCCCAACGCCTCGGTCAGGCAGTTCATCGAGTTGGCAGTAAACATGCCGGAGCAGCTGCCACAGGTTGGGCAGGCGCTGCGTTCGATTTTCTCGCTGTCGGCATCGGATACCCTGTCATCGGCCGCCGCCACCATGGCATCCACCAGATCCAGCTTGATAAGCTTATCGGACAGTTTGGTCTTGCCCGCTTCCATAGGCCCGCCGGAGACAAATACCACGGGGATATTGAGCCGCAGCGCCGCCATCAACATGCCGGGGGTGATCTTGTCGCAGTTGGAGATACACACCAGAGCATCGGCGCAGTGGGCATTGACCATATATTCGACGCTGTCGGCAATCAGTTCACGGGAAGGCAGGGAATAGAGCATGCCGCCGTGACCCATGGCGATGCCGTCATCGACCGCTATGGTGTTGAACTCTTTGGCGATGCCCCCGGCCTCTTCGATGGCCGATGCCACCAGAGAGCCCATGTCTTTCAGGTGTACATGGCCTGGGACAAACTGAGTGAAGGAATTGGCAATGGCGATAATGGGCTTACCGAAGTCGCCTTCCTTGACCCCTGTGGCACGCCAAAGGGCTCGGGCTCCGGCCATGTTGCGGCCTTCGGTACTGGTTGCTGATCTGAGTTTGGGCATTGCTCAATTCCTTACGCTTATTCTGATGATTCTTGGTTAGCCGTTGACGGTACGGGAGAGGCAGCTCGCGGGCCGCACAGTGCAGCGGGCCACGTCTACCAGCTTAGTCAACTGACGACTCAGCAGCTCTATGGCTCTGTCACTGTCGACCGCCATTGCCAGCAGCAGGCGCTGATCCTCGGCCAGTGTCATATGCATATCGCGGACGGTAAAGCCGCGGTGACGGGTTACCCGCAATACACGTTCCAGTACTTCGGGGCGTTGTTCCAGGGTCAATTCCAGATTATGGATCATGATCGCTTCTCCGTTTGTTCCATCATTTCACAGTTGGAGGCGCCGGGGGGAACCAGCGGCCAGACATTAAAGGCATCGTCTATGGCGACGTGCAGCAGGAAGGGGCCTTTGGCACCGAGCATCTCATCCAGTGCCTGCTCAACCTCATCGGCCGAGTAGATGGTGCGTCCGGGGATATCGAAGGAGGACGCCAGGGTAACAAAGTCGGGGTTATCGGACAGGTCGGTTTCGCTGTATCTCTCTTCAAAAAACAGCTGTTGCCACTGCTTCACCATGCCCAACTTCTGGTTATCTATCAAAAGTATCTTCACCGGCAGTTTACGACGCTTGATGGTGGTCAGCTCCTGCACATTCATCATGAAAGAGCCGTCGCCGGAAACCGTGACCACAGTGGCATCCGGCCGGGCCATCTGCGCGCCTATGGCCGCCGGCAAGCCAAAGCCCATGGTGCCAAGCCCGGCACTGGAAAGATGATCTTCCGGGCGGCGAAAATGCATATGCTGGGCAACCCACATCTGGTGCTGGCCGACATCACAGCTCACCACAGAGTCGCTCGGCAGCTTGTTGGCCAGACGGCGCAACATGGCCGGCGCATAGATGAGTGAGCCTGGATGGGCGTAATCCCACTGGTGCAGCGCCCGCAGGTGCTCGACTTCAGCCTGCCAGGGCGCTATTTGCAGCGCTTGCGGCGCCAGTTGCGTCAATATGCTTCTTAAGTCCCCATCCATGGCCACATCCGGCTGGCGCAGTTTGCCAAGTTCGGCGGCATCGATATCCAGGTGGATCACCTTGGCCTTGCTGGCAAAGCTCTCCAGCCTACCCGTGACCCTGTCATCGAAACGGGCACCGACCACCAGCAGCAGATCGCACTGCTGCACCGCCAGATTGGCGGCCTTGTTGCCGTGCATCCCCAGCATCCCCAGGTAACCTTGAGTGCCATGGGCTATGGCGCCCAGCCCCTTAAGCGTTGCCACCGAAGGAATACCGCTACGCTGAATAAAGGCCCGCAGCGGCTCCACTGCGCCCGCCATACCGACGCCGCCGCCGACGTACAACATGGGTTGGCGCGCGGCCGCCAGCAAGGCGTTGGCTTCCGCCAAAGCCGCCTGGTCCAGCTCCGGCTCATCGGGCACCGCCTGCAGCGGCGCCTTGTATTCCACTAGGGCAAGCTGGATGTCTTTGGGGATATCCACCAGCACAGGACCGGAACGGCCGGAGGCGGCGATTTCGAAGGCGCGGTACAAGGTAGCAACCAGTTCATCGGCGCAGGTCACCATAAAACTGTGTTTGGTACATGACAGGCTCATGCCCAGCACGTCCATCTCCTGAAAGGCATCTGTGCCTATCACGGAGGTGGAAACCTGGCCCGTGATGGCCACCAGCGGCACTGAGTCCAACAGCGCATCGGCCAAGGCGGTGATCAGATTGGTAGCCCCCGGACCCGAGGTGGCCAGGCAGACGCCCGTCTTGCCGCTTGAGCGGGCATAACCGACGGCGGCGAAGGCGGCGCCCTGTTCATGACGGGAGAGCAGATGTTCGACCTGGCTGTCGTAGAGAGCATCGTAGATAGGCATGATGGCGCCGCCGGGATAACCAAAAACCGTGTTCACCCCATGGGCGGCCAATACCTTGATAACTGCTTCACTGCCGCTGATCTTCTGCCCTTGTTCCATCTTGTTATCTCGCCTATTTTTGCTGCTGTTTAAGTTTTCAATGGCCCTGAAACGACAAACCCCCCGGTCCTTTCGGAGCGGGGGGTTTGTTTGCAATTTCTGACCCTATCTGGTCTGTCGTCGCGCCACGAGCCGCCCCCGCAGTGATGGAATAATCACGACGGTAATAATCACGAGGAGGAGCTTGGCGCTTAAGTTAAACATTTCTCAGACAGTTTCCTGTATTCAATTTATCTGCTTGGCGAGCCCTTTGGCAGCGCACTTATTAACCATTACCATAAAGTGTTTTCAGAACACAACAAAAAAATTCACAACCTGAAAATCTTCCAACTTGGCCTGGCTAGTGCACCCTCGGCAATGGCTCGCCTAAACAGCTTGATTGCCGCCGGCGGCAATCAAGCTAACGCTTACGTCAATCTTGCAGGTTTATCCTTTTCATTTCAGTCATGTAACCGCGAAGTTCGGCACCGACATATTCGACGGCCGTATGGCGAATCGCTTCGTTGACCTCGATCAGACGCAAATTATCAACCCCATTGCCCGAATCCTTGAGACCGGCGCCCAGGACCTCGGGAGAGAGGGCGTTGACATAGTCACGCAGCAGCGGCACGGCGGCATGGTTGAACAAGTAACAACCATATTCGGCGGTATCCGAGATCACTACGTTCATCTCATAGAGGCGTTTACGGGCTATGGTGTTGGCAATCAGCGGCGTCTCATGCAGCGACTCGTAATAGGCCGACTCTTCGATGATCCCGGCATCCACCATGGTATCGAACGCCAGTTCCACCCCGGCCTTGATCATGGCCACCAGGAAGATCCCCTTATCGAAATAGGTCTGCTCATCTATCTGCTCGGCGCAGGTCGGCGCCTTTTCAAAGCCGGTGTTATTGGTCTCTTCACGCCAGCGCAGCAAATTGGCGTCGTCATTGGCCCAGTCGGCCATCATAGTGGCGGAAAACTCGCCGCTGATGATGTCGTCCATATGTTTTTCAAACAGCGGAGTCAGCAACACCTTAAGCTCTTCGGCAATCTCAAACGCCTTGATCTTGGCCGGGTTGGACAGGCGATCCATCATATTGGTGATACCGCCATGCTTGAGCGCCTCTGTGATGGTTTCCCAGCCCTGCTGGATAAGCTTGGCGGCATAACCCGGCTCAACGCCATCGGCCACCATCTTGTCATAACCCAGAATCGCTCCCGTCTGCAGCATGCCGCAGAGAATGGTCTGCTCGCCCATCAGATCCGACTTCACCTCGGCGATAAACGAGGAGTGCAGCACGCCGGCGCGATCGCCGCCGGTAGCACTGGCATAGGCCTTGGCTATCTCCAGGCCGTCGCCATTGGGATCATTCTCAGGATGCACTGCGATCAGTGTCGGTACCCCAAAGCCACGCTTGTATTCCTCACGCACTTCAGTACCGGGGCACTTGGGCGCCACCATGATGACAGTAATGTCCGGGCGCACCTGCATCCCCTCTTCCACTATGTTGAAGCCATGGGAATAGGACAGGGTCGCACCTTGCTTCATCAAGGGCATTACCGCATTGACCACAGGAGTGTGCTGCTTGTCAGGTGTCAGGTTCAGTACCAGATCGGCCCCGGGGATCAGTTCTTCGAAGGTGCCTACCTTGAAACCGTTTTCGGTGGCTCGCTGCCAGGAGGCGCGTTTCTCGGCGATGGCTTCGCTGCGCAGGGCATAGGCGATGTTCAGCCCTGAGTCACGCATGTTCAACCCCTGATTGAGGCCCTGGGCACCACAGCCAAGGATGACAATATTCCAGTCCTTGATATAGTCACAGCCGTTTTCAAACTCGCTGCGCTCCATAAAACGGCACTGGCTCAGCTGTGCCAACTGCTGCCGCAGATTCAGGGTATTGAAGTAATTTGCCATCTTAGCCACCTGTTTAACCGAATTCCTGGGACCAAGCCGAAACGGCTCAGTGATGCAAATCACTATAGCCCATGGTTTAAATTGCTTGAAATGATATATTCGGCATGTCATGTTGCACAAAACGCAATAATAAGAGAGGCAAAACGGCATGGATATTCGGGCGATAAAACTCTATCTGGATCTCTGCGACACCCTGCATTTTTCCCGCACCGCCACCCGGATGCATGTCAGCCCTTCAACCTTAAGCCGCACCTTGCAAAGGCTGGAAGATGAAGTGGGCAGCAAGCTGCTGGAGCGGGACAACCGCAGCGTTACCCTGACCCACGCAGGCGAAGCCTTTCGCCGCTTCGCCAGCCAGACACTGACTCAGTGGCAGGAGCTGCGCCGCGAGCTGGATCCGCAGCAAAAGCTGCTGAGGGGCACATTACAACTCTATTGCTCAGTCACAGCCGCCTACAGCCATCTGCCGGCCCTATTGGATAAGTTTCGCCGCCAGCAGCCCCTGGTCGATATCAAACTCACCACGGGTGATGCCGCCGATGCGGTGCAGGAAATTCAGCAGCAGAGGGCGGATATCGCCATCGCCGCTCTGCCGCAGGACTTTCCGCCGAGTCTGCACTTTGCCCCCATAGGAGAGGTGCCACTGTCGATTATCGCTCCCACCATCAACTGTCAGTTGCAGTCGCTGCTGGCGCAAAATCCTATTCCCTGGGAGCAACTGCCCTTTATCGTGCCCGACCACGGCCCCGGGCGTTTACGGGCCGAGCGCTGGTTCAAGGCGATGGGGATCAAAGCCAATATCTATGCCCAGGTATCGGGCCACGAGGCGATAGTGCCCATGGTGGCTCTGGGCTGCGGTGTCAGCATCACTCCGGATGTAGTGGTAGCCAACAGTCCACTGGGCGAGAGGATAAAAACCCTGGCCTCACCGGCCGAGATAGCCCCCTTTGAACTCGGGTGCTGCTGCAAGGCCAAGCGGCGCCAGGATCCCTTGGTGAATGCATTTCTGGAAGTGATTTAGCTAAGGAAGGTGCGAACAAGTCCCATGCGTGCTCTGCGTCGGCTTACAGGCCTGGATACAAGGCGTGGTTCGCAGCAAATGGCTCTAGTCCTTTGCAAGAAGCACAACACAGCAGGCAGGCTTGTAAGCCACGCCCTTCGGGGCTTGCACAGCAATCGGCTCTCTGCGTTATCCGACTTCGACAGGCCCAGGCATGCCTTCAGTCAGATGCCTTGAATGCCAATTGCTGTGTAAGCCAGAGTGCCGCGAGGACTTATTCGCACCTTCCCTAAGCTCGGCTTGGGAAGTCGGGCGGGCTTTACCGTCTATGACTGAGCCCTCTGCAAAATGCATAACTCAGTCTATGGTCTGTATGCCACGCCCTTTAAGCTTGCCTTAAATATCGAGTGACTCTTCATCCTTGGGCAGTTGATCTTCCTGAGGCAAGAGCCGGGTGACCAGCAGTTGGTCTACCTTGTAGGCATCTATGTCCACCACCTCAAACTTATAACCTGCGTAGTTAACCGAATCGGTGCGCTTGGGGATCTTGCGCAATGTGTACATCATAAAACCGGCGATGGTTTCATAGTTTTGGTTTTGCGGAAACTCCTCAATACCAAAGGCACGCATCACATCGGTTATCGGCGTCACCCCGTCCACCAGCCAGGAATTGGCGTCACGGGGCACTATCTGCTCTTCACTTTCATGCAGCGACCAGGCGCCCATTACCGCACTTTGCAGATCGTCAGTAGTCACTATCCCCACCACCAGGGCGTATTCATTCATCACCACGGCAAAGTCGGCCCTGTGATGACGGAAGTACTCCATGGCTTCCGACAGGCTCAGGGTGTCGGGAATGATCAGGCTGCTGCGCACTAACGAGGTATCTTTCAAATCTATCTTGCGACCGTTGATCACCCGGATCAGCAGCTCCTTGGCGTCTACCACCCCTTTAATATTGTCCAGCTGACCATCACAGACCAAAAACTTGTTGTGCGGATCTTCGGCGATTTTTTTCTTGATAGTGTCTTCGTCATCCTGCAGTAGAAAATACACCAGGCTCTCACGGGCGGTCATCGCAGAGGTAACACTGACAGATTGCATCTCGAACACATTCTCTATCATCTGCTGTTCGCCCTTATCCAACACACCGGCCTCTGCACCGGCATCCATGATGGCGTAGATATCGTCCGGGGTGATCTCATCATTGCGGGCAGTGGGGATCTGCAATAGCTTGAAGATACCGTTGGCCATGCCGTTGAAGATCCACACAAAGGGGCGCAGTAGGGTGATGCATATCAGCATGGGGTTCACCAAGTTAACCGCCACTTTCTCCGGTAAGGCCATGGCGACCCGCTTTGGCATCAGGTCGGCAATCAGAATAAACAGGCTGGTCACCAGCACGAAGGACAACACAAAGCTTAGCTGTCCGACCCAAGCCTGAGGGATCACATGGGCCAAAGCCGCTGCGAAGTAAGGGGTAAAAGCAGACTCACCGACAATCCCCCCCATGATGGCGACGGCATTGAGACCAATCTGCACTACGGTGAAAAAACTGCCCGGAGTGGTTTGCAACGCCAATACTTTTTCGGCGCGCAAGTCTCCCTCCTCGGCCATCTGCCGTAAACGGATTTTACGGGATGCGGCCAGAGCAATTTCGGACATGGAAAAAAAGCAGCTGGTTCCGATCAGGCAAAAGATAATCACCAAATTATCGAATAAACTCATACAACACCTTAGGTTAGTTACAAAGCGCTTCTATGCCGTGCCCTTATCCAGGCCTGAAAATGGAATGACTGGGAGGTCAGAAAGGCGAACTGGTTACCGGTATGGACAATTACATGGCGAATTGAGTGGCTTTGCTATACTCCAAGAAACCCATTGCAGGCCTCTTTTACCGGAATGAAGTTCACATTATATCCGTTTGCGGCATTTTTGACAGTGATGCTTATCTCACCGGTTTCAATGGCTGAAGAAGACTCTAACGGCATTAAGTTAAGGATATGTGTCGAAGAGTCTGAATTTCCCCCCTTCAATTACTTTTCCAGAGTCGATGGTTACAAGACCCACGATAGTGACGGCTATGACATTCAGCTGCTTTATCGGCTGTTTACGCCACCACGCTGGCAGCTGCAAATCATCACCCTTCCCTGGCCAAGGTGCATGCTGGAAGTGGAACAGGGCAAGATAGACGCAGCCATGAGCGCCTCGGCCAATCCCGAGCGACGGCGAAAGTTCCTGCTGTCGCGCTCCTATTACTATCTCACCCCAGGGGTGGTCTTTCTCAAGCGTCGTTTCCCGCAGGGCTTGAGGTTCAACTCACTGACCGAGCTGGCACAGCTTGGCACAGTTTGCGGCATTCGTGGTTTCAATTATCGTAACTTCGGTTGGGACAACTCTCAGCCATTGTCCCTGAGCAAAGATCTGCCGTTGATCCCCGAATTATTGATCCGGGGCCGGTGTGACTTCTTTCTGGCACGACTGGAGATTTTCAGCGGCACCTTGAAACTGATGGATCGCGACCCACAGGTCATAGGGCTGGCAACGCAAGCCATTCCCAACACTCGGCCAGAACCCTTCTATATGCTGGTTTCCAGGCAAAGCCCACACAAGATGGCGCTGCTGGAAGAGTTCAATACCGGTGTAACCCAATTGGAAAAAAGCGGCGAACTGCAGCTGTTACTGCAAACATTCACCGGCCACTGATCCCCGCGTTACTCCGTCAGAAACCAAGTGTTATTCCGCCAGAAACCAAGTGTTGCGTCCCAGATGCTTGGCCTGATAAAGCGCCTTGTCTGCCACTCGAATGACCTCACTCAAATCCTGTTCATCCCGGGGCAGAAGTGCCAGCCCAAGACTTATGGTGACTATGCCTGCGGGCGATGCTGCGTGAGAGATCTGCAACGCCCTGACTCGATTCAACAGGGTTTCAGCCAAATCCTTGGCTTGCCGGCGGTCGACTCCCGGCAAGACCAAAGCAAATTCCTCGCCGCCGACCCTGGCCAACAAGGCTGATTCAGGAAGCGCTTTTTGCATGGTCTGCGCCAGGCGCTGCAGCACACTGTCACCGGCCGGATGACCGAAACTGTCGTTGAAGGCCTTGAAGTGATCCACATCCAGCATGATCAGTGCACCGGCTTCTTCCGAGGCCAGCAGCCGCGCCAGGGATTCGGTAAAGGGGCGGCGATTGGCCAACCCGGTAAGCTCATCGGTTTCCGACAGCTGCTTGAGCTTGTGATTCAGCCCCAACAGCTCCCGCTGCAGCCCCAGCATCTGCAAGTCCCTGCGCTCCCTGACCAAGAGTTCATTGAGCGCAGCGGCAAACTGGGTCAGCATGGCACGGCGGGACTGCGGCCACGGCTGAGGTGATTGACCATTACTCAGCGACAATACCCCCAACAGATCGTGACCATCGGTAATGGCAAACAGTGCCAGGGAACGTAACTGCAACTGCTTGAGCAGACGATATTCCGCATCCGCCTCTGGCCTCAGGGTTTCCACATCTTCCACCACCATCATCTGGCGGGAGTTGAGCTGCTCTGAAAAACGATTCAACTCACTGATATCTATGTAGCGTGAAGCCTGAGGGTCACCCCGGCGGCTCCAGACACTGCGGTAGCAGAGTTGTTGCTCCTTTATCTCCAACAAGGCGACCCGTTCGACGGCAAACAATTCGGCAATCTGACGGCCAACATCGGCCAGGGCCTGATTGACTTCTCCCGGCTGCAACTTCAAAAATTGTAATGACAGATCCGCCAACAACTCATTGGCTCTGGCCTGCCAAGCCAGCTCCTTATGGCTTAGCTCTACCAACTCAGACAACTGCCTTTGCCCCCGGGCCAGATGTCTCTGTTGCCAACGTTTGCGGGCAAAATCGGTTCTAATACGTCGATACATCTGCTCTATGGCGCGGGCGACACTGCCAATTTCATCCTGATTCGCCGCCCCAACCGCATCGGGCAAGGGCACTTTTCGCGGTTGCCCCAAATCTATGCGGTTGACGTATGCGGCCAGCGCCGCCAGCCTTCCTGTAACCAGGCTGCGCACCAGCGTCAGAATCACATAGATCATCAGCAGGGTTTTCAAGCCATTACCCACGACTATCAGAATCATCTGCCGCCACAACTCATAATAGAGTTGGTTGCGGCTGCGCTGAACCTTGAGCTCACCTATCTGTTGCTGACGGTAGATGATTGGAAACAGAAAGGTCTCATTATCCTGGGCCTGATTATTTCCCACCTGCAGGGCAATCCCGTCGGCACTGGACAAAGACGCGCCGGAAACATAGGGCTGCATGCCTATGCCAATCAGTATGTCCCGCAGCAGCTTATGGTCCACATCCCAAATAGCCTGCGCCATGCCGGGCAGATTTGCCTCGACATATTCATGTAACCTGCGATTGCTGCCCTCAACGCCATCCTGATAGTTCCAGAACAGCTGGGCCGCCATGGTCACCAAGGCAAAAAATGAACTGACACCTATGATAACCAGGGTCATCTTGTGACTGATGACGGAGCTTTGTTTCAATGCGTTACTTCCGATGTCTGTTGGTACCAGGCGAGCAGTGCCCGCCAATTTCGTTGCTCGAGCAGATTGAAAGGCTCAGTGCCCGGCACCAGAAGCCTGAACATTGGGGGAACCTTCTCATTCCATGGCCTGGCCTCGCTGTCGTCACGGATGCGCCTGAGCGCCTCTGCCCCCGCCAGCAAATGACCGCCGCCCAAGACACTGATGTGCCCCTGACTACGCCAATCAAGTACCTTGGAGGAAGTGTTGATACTGGCGATGAAAATATCCTCTCCAGGCCTGAGCCCCTTGTCCTCCAATGCCGCAATGGCACCAAAGGCCATATGATCGTTGGCGGTCCAAATCCCTTCCAGCCCGGGGTAACGATTCAGCAACACCTGGGTCTGCGCCCTGGCTCTTTGCTCTTGCCAGTGACCATAGACGAGTTGCAGCGGTTCTATCCCCGCCTGCCGAAAACCGTTTAAAGCCCCTTGAGTCCGCTCGATAGACGCCGGTGTTCCCTTGTCACCTGAGATCAATAATACCTTGCCCTGCCGCCTATTCCCCATTTGCATTAACAGCGCCTGGGCGGTCAGAAAACCTATTCGTTCATTGTCCGGAATCAATGGTGGCAGCAAATGCTGCTGCCAATAAGGCTCCTGCAACAATGAATGACGCGCCTTGGGCTCAATATCATTGAGCAGCAGTAGCGTTTTAAAGGGGAGCCCTTCAAAGGCTGCCAGCATTTTTGCGGCAACATTTTTTTCATTGACCAAAATGACATACCGGGGCAATTGCTCGCGAGCCGCCAACTCTTGTGCCAGGGCTATCATCCTGAAATGATCCCTGTTGGCATGCAGTATTTCCAACTCAATGTTGAGCTCGGCCGCCGCCACCAACATCAGCTTATCTATATCGCCCCAGAAACTCTCCTGAGCAGAGCCTGGATTAATAAAGCTGACCCGTAACGGCTGAGCTTGAGCCAATACCTTGGTCGGGTAGTTTAGAAAAACCGTCAGCAAAAGCAGAAAAAGGGAAAGGAGTTTACGTGGTGGAGTGAATAAATCACCCCACCACGTATTAAATAGACTCAACAGCAAGGCATCCATCCCCCAGCAAACAATGCATATCGTATACCGGAGAATTAAAACACAGATGGGCTGCCCTTGTGGAGATTAATTAACCTCTGGCAAACTTTCCAGAAGCTGATAACCCATTTCGTTGAGTTGATCATTAACGCAAGTCAGCAGATATTCCTGACGTTCTTCGGCTGGCACCGCGTCTTCATCGGCCATTTGCAAACAGGCTTGCTGCAGTTGTTGAATATCGGTTTCACTGGCTTGAGGCAGGGCGTTTTCTTCATCGGCTGCCAGGGCAGCACCACTGAGTAACATACCGGCCAGCAGCAGAGTTAAGCTTTTCATCTTGTTTCCTTGTGTGAGTAAAGTGCCATCCCATGGGGCAGCACAGAGAAGTCTCACACAATCTATCAGTAGATTTTACATTCAGATAACGAGAAATTTTTGCCGTGACAGTGACTTTTTTTATCCGTTAAACAAGTGAATTAGCGCCTGCGATGTCACCCAAAGGCATGCCGGTGCAACTCTATTTGCGCCAGCTTTTCCGGCTGGGAAAACAGGTATCCCTGCAAACCATCATAGGGTACCAACTCCATCGCCAAAAATTGCTCCAGCGTCTCTACCTTTTCAACAATCACCTTAACCTGAGCCTGATTTTTTAATTGATATATATAATCAATAAAATCCAGCCTGACTTTTTCTGATTTTTCAAAACCGCGGGGAAGGATCAATTTGATATAATCGACGCAAGCAGTATTAATCCAATGTCGTCTCAAATCACCTTTAGGCTCAAAGTCATCCAAAGCAAATTTAACACCAAAATCATGTAACTTGGCGATACTGGCAAAAGCAGTTGTAGCAATCTTGGCTGACAAACGTTCCGTAATTTCAACAACCAACTCCACCTCTTGTTGTTTCAATGTTTCTTTTAGCCAAACCAATTCAGCCTCTAAAGAGGAGATGATTCTAGCTTCTATATTGATAAACAGACGTGCAATTTTGTGGCCAGCCAGGGCCAAAACATCGAGATGCCTGTAATCAATAGCCGCCAATTGATGCAACTGCTCCAGAGATAAATTCAATAGCTCTTTTTGATGCAGATTAGCATAGAAGCCTTCCACACTTAAGCATAGCTTTCCAGGCCTGAATAATACTTCATAAGCCACCTCTTGGGCACAGCCGCTTATTTTTCTGGCAACTATCTCCTGAAAATGAGCTTCAGTTAATGGTGCGTTATTGTACTCATTAAACAGCTTGCCTATGCTGCCCGGCTCATTGCCGGAATCCGTATTGTCACATCTCTGCTGCGTAAGCATGTTTCCCCCTTGATAGCACTGAACAGCAACAACCCGACAAACAGACCAGCATTCGGTTAACACTATGCATTTTGCGGGATCAAGGCGGAGATTCTCACCAGTGGAGTTAATCCCGCAGTTATAAAAACTAATAAATGGAGCCTAAGGGATACCCACTATTGACAACACAGGCATTGAGCTTAAGAATCAATAACTTGCAAAATTAACACTCTATTGATTAATGAAACATTATCTCAACAACAGGATTTTTTATTACTTATTATTAGGGCGTAAAACATGTAGAAACTTAAATTAAAAACAAAAACAATAGGAATAAAAATGGACATCACTAAAGGTAGGAAAATAATCACAGCTCGCCAAAACAACGACAACCCAATTATCAAAACAGACACCAAAGGATATAAATGTTCAATTCCAGAATTTTATATATTAAAAGAGCTATACCTCAGTCGAGGCCAAGCAGTAAGCAGAGATAAACTCTTGGATGCCGGCTGGCATGGAAGAATTGTTTCCCCCAATTCCATTCCAGTTGCCATTGCCAATCTGAGAAGAATATTCAGAGAAATTTCAGGCAACAACATTATATTCACCAAGAAAGGTTTTGGTTACGGCCTTGATACACTTCAGGGCAATATCCAGCTGGAGTTCATCAATGACAACATCAATCCCGTTTATACCGAAGCGGTAACGCCTACCCCACAAAAGACCAACTTCAGCTTAAGACGAATTCTGTATATCACAAGCATATCATTGGCATTATTCTTTGTACCATTCGCAATAACAAAAGCGCTGACACACACACCACCCAGAATAAAAATATACACCAACGGAATAAATAAGATAATTACTATATCAAGGATCAAGAACACAATAGACAAGCAAGCCATAAACTCAGTCATTGAAGAACTAAACTATCAACTCATTGGCACTGTAGACTTCTATGAAATTGGGAGAACAATAAAGGATAACAGAGACACTATTATCTTGAGCCATAGATCAGGTTTATTTTCTATCGACTGCATTAATAAATCGCATAACAGTATTAATACCTATGTCAGTTATGCAGATGCCTCAATACTCAATAAGCTGAAGGATGGAACTGTATGCCAAAGTTAAAGAAACTGCTGCCAATCACCATCCCTCTAGCCCTCTTGCTGAGTTCCATCATCATTAACCTTCTATATGACTATCACGAGGTTCAGGACATAGATGGCATGTACCAGATGATCAAGGAAGTAGAAGGCCCTGATAAGCAGGTCAAGCGCATCACTTTTTCCCTCTACATAGATATTGATTCAGAAAGCTTCTGGGGGCTGTTGCAACTGAGTGACAACAAAGAAAAAACGGATGGGAAAATACTCTTTTCCGGCAAGGTCTCCAGGCTGGTACTGCACGACAATGCAGTTCAGGTCGAACAGGTTAAAGTCTACCCTGTCTCAGCCGATTCGCTGGAAGTCTTGTTTGCCAACCCTGCACTGTCACTGTTGAAGCTCTTGCTGGCGACTGACTATAAAGTGGTGTGGCACTACACTTTGGTCGACCAAATTTTCTGCTTCTCCAATGAAACAGACACCAGTCTAAGGTGTATGAAGAAAGTCATCTAATCCCGCCTTCCAGGGTGATAGCTATTGGTGCAGTCCATTCCCGGGTTCTGGAAACCTCTGTCGATAAGGCCAGAACCGCTATTCCCTCAAGCCACTGTAAATCCAGGCAACTGCTACACTCTACTGAATCAGGGAAGCGCACTACAAAGGAACTGTTATGCCCATAGCCAGAGTTGCCACCCGAGCCGCCAAAGGTGTGGAGGCGCCTCAGGTACTGGTCGAAGCTCACCTCTCCAACGGCCTGCCGGCCTTCAATCTAGTGGGGTTGCCGGAAGCTTCGGTCAAGGAAGCCAGAGAAAGAGTCCGCAGCGCCATAATAAATGCGGGTTTTGAATTCCCCATGCGCAGGATAACCATCAATCTGGCACCGGCCGATCTGCCCAAGCAGGGTGGACGTTACGACCTTCCTATTGCCATTGGCATTCTGGCAGCATCCGGGCAACTGCCACTGAAATCTCTGGACGATCATGAATTTGTCGGTGAGCTTGGGCTGTCCGGTGAGGTCAGGCACTGCACTGGTATCCTGCCGGTGATCATCGCCGCCCGTCAAAGAGGCATCAAACTGGTATTGCCACAGGATAACCGCAGTGAGGCCGATTTGGTGGGCTACCGGCAATGTTGCCTGGCCCAGCACCTGCAACATATCGCCGCCTATCTGCACGGGCAACAAACCCTGCCGGGGATAGTACCGGGAACCGAATGGCTGGAACAGTCAAAGCCACACTCGAGTGATTGCCTGTCGGAGGTCATAGGCCAATATCAAGCCAAACAAGCGCTGGAAATCGCTGCCGCCGGCGGGCATAACCTGCTGATGCTGGGGCCACCTGGCACAGGCAAAACCATGCTGGCCAGCCGGATAATCTCACTCCTGCCCCCCATGAGTTATGAAGAGGCGCTGGAAGTGGCTGCGATTCATTCAGTGGCCGGTATGGCTACTGAGCCGGGGGAGTTTTATCGCCGCCCGTTTCGTGCTCCGCACCACACCAGCTCCGCCATCTCATTGGTGGGTGGCGGCTCGATTCCCAAACCCGGCGAGATTTCACTGGCTCACCTGGGAGTGCTGTTTCTCGATGAAATTGCCGAGTTTCCCCGCAAGGTACTCGACTGCTTGCGTGAACCCATGGAAACCGGCCATGTCATCATCTCCCGCGCCGCAGCCAAACTGCGCTTCGATGCCCGTTTTCAACTCATCGCCGCCATGAATCCCAGCCCCTGTGGAGATGCCGGCCCGGGAAGCCGCGCCAGCCCAGAGCAGATCCGCCGTTACCTGGCCCGGCTGTCAGGCCCTTTCATTGACAGATTCGACCTCACCATAGAGGTGCCAAAACTCCCGCCAGGCGCCTTGACTTCAGATGCGGCGCAGGGTGAAACCAGTGAGCAGATAGCCGCCAGAGTAGCGGCAGCGCGGGAACTACAACTCAGCCGCGCCGGCGTACTCAATAGCCAGTTGGGCAGTAAGGCATTGAAGCAGGCAGGTTTCAAACCCGGCGATCTGGCGTTTCTCGAACAGAGTGTCAATCAGCTGGGATTATCGGTGCGCAGCTTTCATCGGCTGCAACGAGTGGCGCGCACCATAGCCGATCTGCAGCTCAGCCCCATGGTCGAGCGACGCCATCTGGCCCAGGCCCTGGGTTATCGGGCGATGGACCGTTTGCTGGCCAGCCTGCAACAGCTTTGATGACCCATGTAGATTGATGCCTGCATGTTCGGCGAGTCAACTAAAGGGGCCAATGGCCATAAACCAAGCGCCCAGAAAAAATAAAGCAAAACAGCTGAAAGCACCTTGGCTTCAGACTAGGTACAGGCCGCCTTTGTTACAGTAAAACGCCATTTCACTGACAAGGAGCCCAAGATGAAACCACTGATGCGTTCCCTTTCCATCAGCTCCATGCTGACATTAACCGCCTTACTCTGGGGTTGCAGCGATGTCATCAGCGAACAATACCCCACCGAGGCCGAAGCACGGGCTGAAGGAGTATTCGAGCGAGGCTGGCTGCCACCGATATTGCCGCCCTCGGCCACGGATATAAAGGTCAACAATGATCTGGACAACAACAGCTCCAGCGGCAGTTTCCGTCTGCCCGCCGCGGCAATGAGCGAGTTCACTTCTCAGTTAAAAGCCGAAGAAGGCCTGGCCAACAGCTGGTATTACCGCGAAGGCGACTCCCTGTGGATCTTCCGCCTGACCCAGGACGGAGTTATCCAGTACCAACTGCAGTAAGGCTTCAGCTAGGTAACGGTTGCAGCTTGGCCAACAGGAAGGCCAACTCGGCCACATTGTGGGCGGTATCTGTCTTTACCTAAAGACTAGACATACTCCCGGAGCACTTCCCGACCCAGCGTCAGCACCTGCATCTCTTCCGAGCCGCCGGAAACTCTATCGACCCGCAGATCGCGCCAGAAGCGGCTGATGCGATGCTCGCCGGTGATCCCCTGGCCGCCAAACACCTGCATGGCATTGTCAACCACATCGAAGGCCGCCTTGGAGCAGTAGAGCTTACACTTAGCGGCATCGCCCGGGGTCATCTGGCCGTTGTCGGCCTTCCAGGCGGTGTGATAAATCATGTTCTTCATGTTGGTGAGCTGCACCGACATATAGGCAAACTTTTCCTGGATCAGCTGTGTCTTGGCGATCGGCAAGTCAAACTGTACCCGCTTGTTGGCATAACGGGCGGCATCTTCGAAGGCGCAATAGGCGCAACCATAGTTGCTGCAGGCTATGAGGAAACGCTCCAGATCAAACTCCTTCTTCACCCTGGCAAACCCGTTGCCTTCGGTACCGAAAAAGTCCTTTTCCTCCAGCTCTACATTGTCGAACTCCACCACACAGCAACTGTCCATCTTCAGTCCCAGCTTGGGCAAGTGGCTGACAGAGATCCCCGGTTTACTCATGTCGACAAAAAACTCGGAGAAAATTGGTTCGAAGCTGGCGGAATCTCTGGCCATCACCACCAAGTAAGGGGTCTCGGCGGCACTGGTGATATAACATTTGGTGCCATTGAGGTAGACCTTGCCCTTCTTTCGGGTATAAGTGGTCTGCAGGCTGCGTACATCCGAGCCGGCATCCGGCTCGGTGACTGCCGAGTTCCACACCTGTTTGCCGGTACCTATATAGGCCATGATCTTGTCGATCTGCTCCTGGGTGCCTTCCTGCAATATAGTGGGAAAACCCGCCATCTGATAAAGCACATAGGTTGGCGCACCGAGACGGCCCAACTCTTCCCAGATCAAGGCCAGAGTCACCAGACCGGCATCGCTGCCACCGTATTCTTCCGGAAGCAGCAAACTGTCCAGCCCCAGCTTGGCCAGCTCTTTGACAAAACGTTCAGGATATTCATTGTTGTCGTCGCAGGCGGAGAAATAGCGCTCCCAGTCCTCCTGTGACATCAGGTCTCTTACTCCTGCAATAAATGCTTCTTGTTCGTTTGTCAGTCGATAGTTCATCGATACCTCAGCAAGTTTTCATCAGTAAGCAGGACGCCTGTCTAAACTCTGCGACAGGTACCTACGGCAGTATAACCCCAGGCATATTCGAGTCAATCCAGAGAGAAATGCTGGAACATGGTCAATATTATAGAAATTAGCCCGCAATCCCTTTGAGCCATTTCACAATAATCCAAGTGAAATAGATTATTGAACAATAAGGTATAAATTTAAAGCCTGAAACAATCCATTTAATTAATTTAAATATAAAATCACAGAAAATAATTTTTGATTTATTGAGCAATATCAATCAATAGAATCTATCGACAAGCAAACTCAACTTATCGTTATATAATCGTGGAGATATAAATGGCTCAAAATGTAAACTTCAAAATTATTCCTGTAACTCATTACAAACAAAATGCCTGTATTGTTTGGCAAGATGGTTGCAACAAGGCTGCTGTAATAGACCCAGGTGGTGAAGTAGAGAAGATAACAAGTTTTATTGAAGACAATAAACTGGAGCTGGATAAGATACTCCTGACCCATGGTCATATAGATCATATCGGCGCGGCCAGATTATTGGCCAAGAGTTCATCTGCCGAAATACTCGGCCCTCATAAGGATGATACGTTTCTGTTTGATATGTTGCCGGAGGAATGTCGTCTATATCAATTTCCCCACTGTGATGTCTTTTATCCAGACCGCTTTCTTGAGCAGGATGACACTATTTGGGTCGGTGAGTTACAACTTCAGGTGATTCATTGCCCGGGCCATACACCAGGCCACCTGGTATTCTTTGCCCCGGCGGCCAAGTTGGCCTGGGTTGGCGATGTGCTGTTCAGACACTCCATAGGCCGCTGCGATTTTCCCGGCGGAAATCACGCGGCACTGCTGGATTCCATCAAGAACAAACTCTGGTCGCTGGGGGGAGATACCTGCTTTATTCCCGGTCATGGCCCCATGTCCACTTTTGCTGAAGAGCGGCGCCACAACCCTTATGTCGCCGACCGTTGAAGCTGTTGCCGCCTCCCATGAGGCGGCGATTTCTTAGTATTTGATAAGTCAGTGCTTTACAAATCCGGTAACACTGGTGTCCGCCAGGGTCATGCCACGGGTTTCCGGTGCCAGCAAGATGGAAACCACCAAACCCAACAGTGAAATACCGGCACCGGCCATCATGGTCCAGGAAACGCCATAAGCGTTCATAAACACAGGCAAGGCATAGGTCGAGAGTATGGTGCCTATACGGCTGAAAGACATCACGGCACCCACGGCCGAAGCGCGGATATCGGTAGGGAACAGCTCATTGGGGTAGAGCCACTGCAAGATCCCAGGGCCTCCGGAGCAGAAGGCGTACATGCCAAAGGCCGCAATCACCACCCAGATACCTGGAGAAGAAACCAGCCCCAGCATGGCCAGTGACAAGGTCATCATGGCAAAGCTGATGATAAGCAGTGGTCGACGGCCCATGGAATCCAGCCAATACATGGCCGGAATACAGCCTATGATAAAGAAGGTACTGATAATAATGTTGCCAAGCGCCGAGTCTTTGCCATCGTAAAAACCCAAGGCCCCGACTATCTGCGGCCCAAAGGTGTAGATGGCAAACATGGGAATGATCTGGCAGGTCCAAATTGTGCCGATAAAGATGATCATGGTGAAGTTGCGTTTTTCGAACAGCTTACGATACTGAGTATCGCTTTTTTCTTCCGCTTCAATATGAACATTACCGCCAAAGTATTCTTGCATAACTTGTTTGTACTCGGCGATACGGCCCTTGCGCAGTAGCCAGCGTGGCGACTCGGGCAGATGGAAACGCCCAAGCAGGATTACCAGACAAGGGATCAGGCCGCTGCCGAGCATCCAGCGCCAGCCCCCTTCAACGTCATAAAGCAGATAACCTACCGCATTGGCCGCAGTAGCGCCCACATACCACATCAAGGCTATGAAGCCCATGGTAAAGGCCCGCTTCTTGGTTGGGGAAAACTCGGCCACCATGGAGGTGGCAATGGGGTAATCGGCCCCTATAACTACCCCGATAAGGAAGCGCATCACCACTAACTCTATCGGCGATGAAACGAACATAGTGGCGACAGATAACACGGCTATCGCTATGATATCTATTAGAAACATTAACTTACGACCGAATAGGTCGGCGATGTAACCAAAGAGTGCGGTACCGACAAACAGGCCCACCAGGGTAGATGCCCCAACCAGGCCTATCCAGTTGGCATCCAGCTGCATTTCAGGGATCAGTTGCTCAAGCGCCAGGCCAATAATGACCAGAATATAACCGTCGAGGAAGGGACCACCACTGCCCCAAAACATGATTTTCTTATGTAATGGCGTAAACTCCATTTCATCGAACTTTTTAGCTTTCATATGCTAATCTCTTATATTAAACCAATAAACATGGTTGATTTATTCGTTCACAAAATGTGCCATTAATCTTCAGCCTGATTTCTCAGTCGAGAAATACTGAATAAAAAATGGGACTAAAACAAATCTGAAGCTCAAAAGTGAGAAAACGGTTACAGTTAGCAAACTACATAAGTCGCAGACAAATCTTTAAACAGGTTAAAAGTTAAAACAAATAAGAGCACAGCGCTTCAAGTTAAGCATTATCAAAATCTGTTTATTCAACAGAACTAATAACATTAAAAGTGTATGCTCTCATTTTGCACAATCGAGCTCGTTAGAAAACTAACTTAAATTCAGATTTAAGGTTTTCAAGCAGCACTAGCCATAACGATATTCAATACCGAATGTACCCCTGGGATATTCCCATTTCTTGATAATGGTTTCACCGCAAAGCATTTTACAGGTGCCACATTCCAAACAACCGGCAGAGTCAAATTTAAGGCTGCCGTCGTCCTGAATTTTATAGAGTCCTGCTGGGCAGGCGTTAACCAACTTACGGAATTCATTGATATCCGGGTTTTCAACAAGCTCAATATGTGGATGTCCCTCATCGACATAGAACTTGTTCACCCCCAATTTCACATCAACATTGACTGGCTCGCTCATATCGCTGTCATCCCCTTAATACCATCTTTAATCAGATTCATATAACCCACCTCTTTGGCATGCTTCATCAGGGTCTTGCGCAGAGGTTGCGAGGCGCTGCCATCTATGGTGAACATCTCCTGCATAATGTCGGCGACCAGCTTGGGATACTGATTAAAGATCCTTGGGTTCTCCATAAAGGCGGGTAATTTCTGGTACAGCTTGAGATCTTTCATGATAAAGCTGTTGTCCAGCAGTGTTTGATAGGCACCGAGTCCGGCGGCACTGAAGTCATTCTTGGCCTTGGCGGCAAGTACGGCTCTGGCGGCGGCCTCACCGGATGCGATAGCCAAGTCCATTCCGCGAACCGTATAGCCCACGTTGAGACAGAAGCCTGCCGCATCCCCGGCAATCAAGACACCGTCATCCACCAGCTTGGGCAGCATGTTCAGTCCGGCCTCGGGAACCACGTGGCCTGAGTACTCAAGCAACTTGCCGCCTTCAATCAAAGGCTTGATCGCCGGATGATTCTTGAAGTCTTCCAACATCTGCGGCACTGTCTTGGAAGAGGTTTCTATGTGGTGCAAGCCACAAACAATCCCCAAAGAAACAGTGTCTTTATTGGTGTAAAGGAAGCCCCCGCCCAAGAGACCATTGGAGGGTGAACCGGCAAACAGCCAGGCAACGCCTTCATCACCGCTGACATTAAAGCGATCCCGTATCTGCTGCTCTGACAGGGCGATAAGCTCCTTGGCTCCGACCGCCATGGCACTGGATTGCACCTTGGGCTTAACCATGCCGAGCTGTTCCCCCAGAAGAGGGTTGACCCCTTCAGCCAGAATCACTGTCTTGGCCAGCAGTGAGTCGCCATCGGCCTCCACCCCTATGACCTTACCGTCTTCCTTGAGGATTTTTTCAACCCGAATACCGGTAATAAACTGAGCACCGGCTTCTTCGGCCTGTTCGGCCAGCCACTGATCGAAAGTGCCTCTGAGCAGAGTATAAGATTCCTCTACCGGCTCCTGACCACGGCCGTTGTGATAGTCCAGGGTTACTGCAGTATCATCAGTGAGAAACGATACTTTTTCCTTGGTAACCTTACGCTCCAGCGGCGCCCGTTTGGCAAAATCGGGCATAATCTTTTCCAGGCTATGGGCGTAGAGTCTACCACCAGTCATATTCTTGGCCCCGGCATAGTTGCCGCGTTCAATCACCAGAACATCGGCGCCCTGACTGGCCAGGACATAGGCAGCAACGCAGCCGGCGAGCCCGCCTCCCACTATGATTGCGTCAAATGCATCTTCTGACATGCTGATCCTCTCTTGAATTCGAGACTACCGGCCCCTTGAGCCGGTAGCCGGGCCAGATAGTTAGCCTTTGAAACTGTTCAGCAGGGCTGGAACTATCTTGTTGATATCACCGACAATGCCGTAATCCGCATACTGGAAGATGGGGGCATTCTTGTCTTTGTTGACAGCAATAATGGTCAGGGAGTCGTTGACGCCAACCATGTGCTGGATCTGACCGGAAATCCCTATGGCCATATAGACATCAGGCTTGATCATCACACCTGAAACCCCAATGTAGCGCTCACGCTCCATCCACTTTTCAGTTTCGGCAATCGGACGGCTGCAGCCCAGTTCGGCACCAACCTTGGCGGCCAGCTGTTCAATCAGCTTCAGGTTATCCTGCGAACCTATGCCATTGCCCACACCGATAACGCGCTTGGCCTTACCCAGGTCGATATTGGATTTTTCCTTTGGCCGACGTGCCAGGCAACGAATGCCATTGGCAGGGGCAACAAATTCCAGAGTGATAGTTTCGGCGCTGCGGCCCGCTTCTTCGGCTGGCAACTCCTTGAAGGCGCCGGCGGCCAGAGTCACCACAGCAATTTGAGAGGTGATCTTCTCTTCGCCGATGGCCAGGCCACCGTAGACCAGATGCTTGGCACCGACATGGCCTTCGCCATCGATTGTGAGTTCAGCGGCATCATTGAAAACCCCGGCACTCAGGCGCACACCCAGCTTGGCGGCCAACGCCTTGCCGCGGCGGCTGGCTGGCAACAAGACCAGGGACGCCTGCGCTTCGGCTTCAATCGCCTTGGCCATGGTCAAGGCGTACTCTTCCACTATGCGGTTTGAGTCCTTCTCGCCCAGGTGATACACCTTGCTTGCGCCCAATGCTGCAGCCCTGGCAACCTCATCGGCACCGCCCAAGACGAATACAGAGACACTGTCACCCAGTTGCAGACCGGCGGCCATTACTTCGGGCAGACGAGCAGCCTCGCTGCTGAAAACCCAAACATTTGCTAGCTTGTTCATTTCATCCCCCTCAATTCAACACATTGCCAATATGGCCGACAAACTCGGCAACCTGGCCTTCATCATCACCCTCGATAATGATCTGCTTGCGGGCCTTCTGTTCAGGCGCAGTAATAGACACCAGCTCCACCAGCTGCGGGATCTCTTCCAGCGCCAGTTCGGCATAAGCCAGCTTGTTGACCGGCTTTTTGCCCGCCGCCAGAATGGCTTTCATTGAAGGGATTTGAGGTTCGTTGATATCGGCAGAAACAGCCAACACGGCAGGGAGCGACAACTCCAGCTCTTCAACTTCGTCGTCCAGCTCGCGCTCAACCCTGACCATACCGTTGGCGACTTCCAGAATTTTGCTGACACCATTGATGCAAGGTACTTGCAGCAATTCACCAAGCAGCAAACCTACCTGCTGGGCGTAGAGGTCACCCGAACCGTCACCGCAGAGGATCAGCTCAAACCCTTCCTGCTTGGCGGCAGCAGCCAAGACTCGGGCAGTTTGATGGGGCAGCGCCTGCTCCAGCTTGGGATCGCAAACCAGGGCCAGCGCGTCCGGGCCTCTTGAGAGGATATCTTTGCAGGCTTTGGGGGCGGCCAGTGCATCTGCGCCTATACTCAACGCCGTAATGCTGCAATCGCTCTGGGTTGCCTTGATTTGTACCGCAGCTTCAACGGCACACAGATCGAATTGGCCTATCTTTTTGTTTACATTACTTGTATCTACAGGAAGGTTGGGAATGACTTTGATATCCTGCTCTTCCGGGACAAGCTTATAACATGCAATGATCTTCATCTTATCTCCAGTCTAAGTATCACTATAAACATTCGTCTCTACTGGTTTACATTCCTCAACATTGGTGATCGGAAACCCATAATTAATAAAATTTCAGGCTTGCATCACACAAAGTCGCACCCTCCTGGGTAACGAAAGGGAATAAAAGTCCACACCCATTTAGATATCAACATGGATAATAGATTAGTTCACCTTAACCAAATTTAGAGTTGCTTAATTGATTATCAGATTAATTAAATAAACCTCTCACAATCCATCAGCGTCATTTTATTAATACAAGCTATTTTCGATTAAGACCAAACAAATTCGTTTGTTGAGCCACTTTTTGTGAGCAATATCCAATTTTTCAACCAAATTAAACAAAACCTGATTATATAACGACCTTCAATGGTTCATTTTTACCGTTTTTATTGATTTACATCACACATTTTCGAGCAAGGTAACAATCCATTGACCAAAAGTGTGATGCGGGAATGTTTTTTTATTCATGACCGAAACCATAATCGGTTCAAATTAAAAACGGAGGGTGGTTAATGAATAAGTTTAAGCTAAAAAATCTAAGCTTGATGTTATTAGGATTAACGCTTAGCGCGCCAAGTTTGGCGGTGGACATCAGTGGTTCAATAAGAGCGAACTACAGTATTAAAGATTTTAATGACGCTTCAAAAGCTACGGGTGGTGATTTCGATTTCAACACCTTGGGAATAAAACTCTCCCAGGATTTTGAAAACTATGGTTTTGTCGCCGAATATCGTTTTGCCGATGGTTACGACTATCTTAAAAACGGTTATGCCTATTGGAATGCCAATGAAGATCTGACCCTGCAGCTCGGTGTGGTCAGCAAGGCATTCGGTAACAAGAACTTTGCTTCCCATAACTGGTGGTACAGTCTCAACTACTACCTTGGCTTCGAAGATGACTATGGTGTTGGATTCAATATCAACCATAAATTCAATAACTTCGAAACAGACTTTTCCTTCATCCAGAGCTCTCTCTACAAGGGCAGCGACTATCGTAACTTCGCTGGTACCATAGGTTCGGGCACCATAGACGGCACAACCTATAACAACAAGGAATACAACACTGTCAGCTTGCGCGAAAGCTACAGATGGGAAAATGACAACTGGCAAGTGCTCTTGGGAGCCTCCGTTGAATACGGCCAACTTTATAATCCGGTGGCCGATGAATCAGGAGACAACCTCAACTATGCCGTACACCTGGATGCAAAATATCGTGGCTGGGGTGTACAACTTCAATATTTGAAGTATGACTTTGATCAATATGATGATGGTCAAATAGATACTTCAAAAATTGGTGTTGGCGCAGTTAATGGCTTCTATGAAGTAGCAGCCAAAGGCGACATCATGACATTCAACCTGTCAAAAGTAGTCGATACCCAATGGGGTGGCCAATTCACCTTCTACAACGACTTCAGTATTTTGACAGCAGATGAATCCAACTTTGACGACTCAGTACTGAATAGCACTGGGGTCTCACTTTCTTACAAACAATTCTTTGTGTACGTCGATTATTATCATGCCAAAAACGTTGTGTGGTTGGGTGACAATAGTCTGGGCCTGAAAGACAGCGATAAGGAGTGGAATGGTCGATTCAACATTCACTTGCAGTATTGGTTTTAATAACTGAGCTATTTAGCCAGTAGCTCAAACCCAAATCATTTTTTATTAATCTGGGGTTTTTAATTAAACCTCACGGGCTCACCTTTTCTGAAAATCAGTTAAAGACTTTTGGGTATGGAGAATTTTGATGAGTGAAAATAAAAAGATCAAAAAGGCCGGTATTGAAGCGAAGATATTTTTCCCTTCACTATTGGTAGTGATCCTTCTCTCCTACTTTACTGTGAGAGACCTTGATGCCGCCAATGAAGTAATCAGCGCAGTCTTCCATTACTTAACCCACAGCTGGGGTTGGGCATTTGAATGGTACATGATAGTCATGTTGGCAGGCTGGCTCTGGTTACTGTTTGGTCCTTATGCCAACAACCGCCTCGGTAATGAAGAACCTGAATTCAGTACCGGAAGCTGGATCTTCCTGATGTTTGCCTCCTGTACCTCAGCCGCAGTGCTGTTCTGGGGCTCGTTGGAGATCTACTACTATGTCAGCTATCCCCCATTTGAACTGGAACCTTTGTCGGTACAGGCCAAAGAACTTGGACTGGCTTACAGTCTGTTCCACTGGGGACCGCTGCCATGGGCCGGTTACGCCTTCTTCTCCGTGGCTCTGGGTTACTTCCTGTTCGTGAAGAAGATGGACGTGGTACGCCCAAGCGGCACCCTCTATCCCATCATGGGCAAGAAGTGTGAAGGCATCATAGGCACCATAATAGACAACATCTATGTCGTCGCGCTGATCCTGGCCATGGGTACCAGTCTGGGTCTGGCGACACCTCTGGTTACCGAATGTATTCAGTATCTGTTCGGTATTCCGCGCACCATAGAAGTGGATGCCACCATTATTTCAGCCTGGATCATCTTCAACGCCATTTGTGTGGCCTTTGGTCTGCAAAAAGGGATCAAGATTGCCAGTGACCTGCGCAGCTACCTGAGCATCATCATCCTCGCCTGGGTACTCATCATTGGTGCCACCACATTCACAGTGAACTACTTCACCGATTCCATCGGGGTATTGCTGATGAACATGGGCCGCATGCTGTTCTACACAGCCTCTGTCAGTGACAGCAGCTTCCCTCAGGATTGGACAGTGTTCTACTGGGCCTGGTGGGTAGTTTACGGTATCCAGATGTGTATCTTCCTGGCCAAGATCTCCCGCGGCAGAACCGTGCGTCAGCTGTGTCTGGCCATGGTAGGTGGTCTAACAGCTTCTACCTGGTTGCTGTGGACCATACTCGGCAGTAACACACTTAATTTGATGAACGAAAATATCGTCAATATGCCTGCCCTGATTGAACAGTATGGTGCCGCCAGGGCCATTATTGAAACTTGGGCCGCTTTACCTATGAGCACCATTACCATGTGGATGTTCTTTATTCTGTGTTTCCTGGCAACAGTAACATTAATTAACGCCTGTTCTTACACCTTGGCCATGTCTACCTGTAAAGGGGTTGATGCGGATAATGAACCACCGGTTTGGGTTCGTGTAGGTTGGTCTGTATTGGTCGGTGTTATCGGTATTGTTTTGTTGGCTTTGGGCGGATTAAAACCACTGCAAACAGCCATTATTGCCGGCGGTGCGCCTCTCGTTTTCGTGAACATAATGATCATTATCTCATTCTTGAAAGATTCACGAAAAAATAACTGGAAGAGTTGATCGGATTATAGATTCACCTCACACCTTACTTTGAACAAATGTATTTATATAGGGGACTTTTCATGGATTATCGTTTAACTGATGAGCAGGAATTATTTGTTAAAGGTGTTCGTGACTTAATGGAGAGAGAAAACTGGGAACAATATTTCTCCGAGTGTGACGAAAATAATCAATATCCAGAAAGATTTGTAAAAGAACTGGCAGAAATGGGCATAGATAGTCTGTTATTGCCGGAAGAGTTTGGTGGCTTCGAAGCCGGACTGATGACCCTGGCGGTTATCTGGGAAGAGCTGGGCCGCCTCGGTGCCCCCACCTATGTCCTGTTCCAACTGGCCGGCTTTACCACAGTACTGAAACACGGCACCCAAGAGCAGATCGACAAGATCATGGCTTTCCTGGGTACCGGCAAACAGATGTGGAACTCCGCCATCACCGAGCCTTCAGCCGGTTCCGATGTTGGCAGCCTGCAAACCACCTATACCCGCCGCGACAGCAAGATTTACCTCAATGGTACCAAGTGCTTTATTACCAGTGCCGCCGGTTGCCCCTTCCTGGTGGTGATGGCCAAAGACTCAGCTTCCGAGAAACCTGTGTTCTCCGAGTTCTTTGTCGACATGACCAAACCTGGCATCAAAGTCAGCAAGCTTCCCAAACTCGGCCTGAAGATGGATAGCTGCTGCGAAGTGCAATTCATCGATGTTGAGCTGGAAGAGAAAGACTTCTTCGGCACCGAAGGCAACGGTTTCCTGCGGGTGAAAGAAGAATTCGATGACGAACGTTTCCTGGTGGCCTGCACCAACTATGGCACGGCTTACTGCGCCTTCGAAGATGCCGCCAAGTACGCCAACCAAAGGGTACAGTTCGGCGAGGCCATCGGCCGTACCCAGCTGATCCAGGAGAAGTTTGCCCATATGGCCATTGAGCTGAACAACATGCGCAACATGATCTATCACACCGCCTGGAAAGCCGACAACGGCATCATGACTTCAGGTGACGCAGCCATGTGTAAATACTACTGCGCCAATGCCGCCTTCCGGGTGGTTGACCATGCCATGCAGGTCTTCGGGGGTTACGCCATTGCCGGTGAGCACCGCATCAGCCGCTTCTGGCGCGATCTGCGGGTAGACAGAGTTTCCGGCGGTTCAGACGAGATGCAGATCCTGACTCTGGGTCGTGCAGTGCTGAAAGAGTATCGCAACAGGTAGTTGCCCATGAGTACCGGCCGGGTTCGCCTATCTCCCTGCTCCCGGTGAAACCGGCCGGTCGGTATGGCGCAGCACAATCTGCGCCATCAATGCCAAGAATCGATAGAAGGAACAGATCATGTCACATCATTTAGCTATGCCAACATTTGGCCCTCTCTCGGGTGTCAGAGTCGTGTTCTCCGGCATAGAGATTGCCGGCCCATTTGCCGGGCAGCTGTTTGCCGAATGGGGCGCCGAAGTTATCTGGATTGAAAACGTAGCT
This sequence comes from Shewanella sp. K8, assembly GCF_028823715.1. Lineage (NCBI taxonomy): Bacteria > Pseudomonadati > Pseudomonadota > Gammaproteobacteria > Alteromonadales > Shewanellaceae > Shewanella > Shewanella sp. K8. The sequence continues at coordinate 19,562 of NZ_JAPEHY010000026.1, read as the reverse complement.
TACACAGACACTATCCGGGTGCAACCCAACTATCCTGAGCTGTCACGCCGTAACCTGCATGCCTTGTCGCTGAATATCTTCAAGGATGAAGGGCGCGAAGCCTTCCTCAAGCTGATGGAAACCACAGACATCTTTATCGAAGCCAGCAAGGGCCCGGCCTTCGCCCGTCGTGGCATCACGGATGAAGTCTTGTGGGAACGCAACAAAAAGTTAGTTATCGCTCACTTATCAGGCTTTGGTCAGTACGGCACAGAGGAATACACTCACCTGGCCGCGTATAACACCATAGCCCAGGCCTTCAGTGGCTATCTGATGCAAAACGGCGATGTCGACCAACCCATGGCGGCCTTCCCTTATACGGCTGATTATTTTTCAGGTATGACAGTAACCACATCTGCGCTGGCAGCCCTTTACAAGGCGCAGCAAACGGGTGCTGGCGAAAGTATCGACGTGGCCATGTATGAAGTTATGTTACGCATGGGCCAGTACTTCATGATGGACTACTTCAACGGCGGCAAGATGGCACCACGCCAGTACAAGGGCCGTGACCCTTACTATGCCGGTTGTGGTCTGTACAAGTGTGAAGACGGCTACATAGTGATGGAAATGGTCGGCGTCACCCAAATTGAAGAGCTGTTCAAAGACATAGGCCTTGGCCACCTGCTGCACACGGAAGCGGTACCGGAAGGCACCCAGCTTATCCACCGCATCGAATGCCCATATGGGCAGGAAATTGAAGATGCACTGGAGCGTTACATAGGCCAACGCACCATAGAACAAGTGCGCGAGCGCTTCGCCGAGCTGAAAATTGCCTGTGCCAAGGTACTCAGCGCCGAAGATCTTGAGTCCAATCCTCAGTACATCGCCCGAGAGTCTATCACCCAGTGGCAAACCATGGACGGCCGTACCTGCAAGGGTCCCAATGTGATGCCCAAATTCAAAAACAACCCAGGCCAGATCTGGCGCGGCATGCCAAGCCACGGCATGGATACCGACGCCATTCTCAAAGATATCGGTTATGACGAAGCCGCTATCCAGGAGTTGGTGAATAAAGGGCTGGCCAAAATCAAGGGAGAAGAATAACTCCTGAAGTCGTGCGAAGGCCAGCATTTACAGGCCTTCGCTGCATAACCCGTTTTATTGAGCAAGGTGTCAAATGGATATAATAGCTGGACAAGATTTACGTCAGACCTGGGATGATCTGGCCCTCAACTATGGAGAGAAAACGGCGCTTATCGTCGAAAACCTTCAAGGGCTGGCCCAGGAATACAGTTATGCCGGGCTCAATAAAGAGATCAACCGCACCGCCAACCTGTTTCATTCGCTGGGAGTCGCCAAGGGCGACAAGGTGGCGCTGCATATCAACAACTGTGCCGAGTTCATCTTCTGTTGGTTCGGTCTGGCCAAGATAGGCGCCATCATGGTGCCGATAAACACCCATCTGCTGCAGGAAGAAACCGCCTATATTCTGGACAAGTGCGCTATCTCTCTGGTGGTTACCAGCAGTGAGTTTCAATCACTCTACAGCGGCTTGCAGCAAGATCCCGGTTCACCGCTGCAGCAGATCCTGCTGATAGCTGACGAGTCGGCCACTGGACCGGCCAGTATTCTCAATTTCCACCGCCTAAGGCTGGCACAACCCGATGAACTGCAACACAGAGTGCCATTGAGCAGCAGCGATGTCGCCGAAATCCTGTTTACCTCGGGTACCACTTCCCGTCCCAAGAGGGTGGTAATTACCCACTACAACCTCAGATTCGCCGGTTACTACACCGCCTGGCAATGTGCCCTCAGGGACGATGATATCTACCTGACTCCCATGCCCGCCTATCATATCGACTGCCAGTGCACAGCAGCCATGGCGGCCTTTTCGGCGGGAGCCTCCTTTGTGATGCTGGAAAAATTCAGCGCCCGCGCCTTCTGGGGTCAGATTTGTAAGTATCGTGCCACTGTCACTGAGTGTATCCCGCTGATGATCCGCACCCTGATGATGCAGCCGCAAATGCCCTGGGAGAAACAGCATTGCCTGCGTGAGGTATTGTTCTACCTCAATCTGTCGGTTCAGGAAAAAGATGCCTTTGTCGAGCGCTTTAACGTGCGCCTGTTTACCTCATACGGCATGACAGAAACTATAGTCGGCGTCATAGGCGACCGCCCAGGTGACAAGCGGCGCTGGCCCTCCATCGGCCGGGTCGGCATGGGCTATCAAGTGGAAATCCGCGATCAACAGGGACGCCCCTTACCTACCGGTGAAACCGGGGAGATCTGCATCAAGGGCGAACCGGGTAAGACACTGTTTCGCGAGTACTACAAGTTGCCGGAAGAGACCGCCAAGACACTCTCGGCCGACGGTTGGCTGCACACGGGTGACTCAGGCTACGTCGATGAGGAAGGTTTCTTCTACTTTATCGATCGCAGCTGCAACATGATCAAACGCTGCGGCGAAAATATCTCCTGTGTCGAACTGGAAAACATTATTTCAGAGCACCCCAAAATTGCCGATATTGCCATTATTGGGGTAAAGGATTCCATTCGAGATCAGGCGATCAAGGCCTTTATTGTCTTGCATGAAAACCAGACGATTACCGAAGAGGAATTCTTCGAATATTGCGAAGAACATATGGCTAAATTCAAGGTGCCTTCTTTCCTTGAAATCAGAAAAAGTTTACCGAGAACCTGCTCGGGTAAAATAAAAAAGAAGAGCCTTTACTGATAAATAGCCAAACCAATAAACCGAATTTAAATTTTAAGCCTTCAAGATATCGAAGGCTTAAAAAGCAAACCGTAAAAACCAAGAAAGTAATTGGTAATGCCTTTATTACCAAAATTGTCGTAGCTGGGTAATATCTGCTTAAACCATAAATAGTTATGGCCTTAGGCTGGTGATAAGCGTTAACTGTATTTCGCACATACTCAGTGATATTTTAATTTTTATCCAGATGGAGTATTAGCATGAACGAATCGTTACACATACGCCGCAATGGCCATATTCTGGAAATCACCCTGGATCGCCCCAAGGCCAACGCCATAGATGCCAAGACCAGTTTTGCCATGGGTGAAGCCTTTATCGCTTTCCGTGACGATCCGGAACTGCGGGTAGCAATTATCACAGGGGCCGGTGAGCGCTTCTTCTCTGCCGGCTGGGACCTGAAAGCCGCCGCCGAGGGTGAAGCCCCGGATGCCGACTTTGGTCCAGGCGGTTTTGCCGGTCTGACCGAGCTGTTCGATCTGGACAAGCCAGTTATCGCCGCCGTCAATGGTTATGCCTTCGGTGGTGGTTTCGAGCTGGCCCTGGCCGCCGACATGATAGTCTGCAGTGACAACGCCAGCTTCGCCCTGCCGGAAGCCAAACTGGGCATAGTACCGGATAGCGGCGGCATGCTGCGCCTGCCCAAGCTGATCCCGCCTGCGATCGTCAACGAGATGATGATGACCGGCCGCCGCATGGATGCCCAGGAAGCGCTGCGCTGGGGCATAGTCAACCGGGTAGTGGACAACAGCCAACTGATGGAAACCGCCCGAGAGTTGGCGCAGGAGATCACCCAGAGTGCTCCTCTGGCCATCGCCGCCCTGAAAGAGGTTTATCGCACCACCAGCGAAATGCCGGTGGAAGAAGCCTATCGCTTTATCCGCAGCGGCCAGCTGAAACACTATCCATCCGTATTGCACTCAGAAGACGCGCTGGAAGGGCCGCAGGCCTTTGCCGAAAAACGCGATCCTGTCTGGAAAGGCAAATGATTTAAGGAAAGCACGCCAACCGGGACAAGGATGTCCCACCCTCAAGCCAAACAGGAAAATGCCATGAGCTGTTATGCATTTGAAGGTCTGATCCCTGTTGTCGACCCCAGCGCCTTTGTTCATCCCAGTGCCGTACTGATAGGCGATGTGATAGTCGGCGCCAATGTCTACGTTGGCCCTCACGCTTCCCTTCGCGGTGATTATGGTCGGCTGATCCTCAAGGCCGGCAGTAACTTGCAGGATGGCTGCATCATGCACGGCTATTGCGATCAGGACACCATAGTCGCCGAAGATGGCCATATCGGCCATGGCGCCGTGCTGCACGGCTGCATCATAGGCCGCAATGCCCTGATAGGCATGAACAGCGTGATCATGGATGGCGCTGAGATTGGGCCAGACACCATAGTCGGCGCCATGAGCTTTATCAAAGCCGGCTTTAAAGGCCAACCGCGGCAGTTACTGGCAGGCTCTCCCGCCCGATATATCCGCGATGTCACAGAGCAAGATCTGCACTGGAAACACCTCAATACCCTGGAATATCAGGCGCTGGTGCCGCGCTGCCACAACTCCCTTCGGGAAGTGAGACCGCTGACACAAGCCGAAGCCAACCGTCCCAGGCTCAAAGGGGTCACAGAGGTGACCTACAAGGCCTGATCCCCTTGCTGAATGGAGTACCCGTATGCCACTCAATCCCCAGGTTGAAACCTTCCTGCAGCAAACCTATGCCGCAGGCTTCACGCCCTATGAAGATCTGCCGCCCAACGCCGGTCGTCATCAGGAACACAGCGATATTCCCCCGGCCAGGCCACCGGAAGAGATGGCCGCCGTTGAACACAGATTTATTCCCGGCCCTACCGCCGACCTGCCGGTTAGGATTTACCGCCCCAAACACAGCGAACAACCCCAACCGGCGCTGATCTACTTTCACGGCAGCGGCTGGATGGTATCCAACATAGAAATCAACGACCCTTTCAGCCGGGCACTGGCCAAGAATTGCGGCGTAGTGGTGATTGCCGTCAATTATCAAAAGGCGCCGGAGCACAAGTTCCCCATCCCCATGGATGACTGTTACGCGGCGACCCTGTGGGTATTCAAACACGCCGAGAGACTGGGACTGGATCCCAAGCGAATCGGTATCTTCGGCGACAGCGCCGGTGCCAATCTCGCCGCTGCAGTGGCATTGAGGTGCCGCGATGAAGACTCGGCGGATCTCGCCTGCCAGGTGCTGGTTTACCCGCCGGTGCAGTACGGCTGGCACACGGCCTCGGCGGAGAGATACGCCAGAGGTTTTTTGCTGCACAAGGACAGCATGAAGTACTACTGGAACCACTATCTACGTAGCCCAGCCGATGCCATTCATCCCTATTGTTCCCCTTTGCTGGCAACCGACCACAGAAAGCTGCCCACTACCTTACTCTACTGCGCCGAATGCGACCCCCTGTGCGACGACAGCCGTCTGTACGCCGACAAGTTGGCGACTTCCGGCGTAGCCGTGCACTATCAGCGCTACCCGGGCACGATTCACGGCTTTATCAAGATGTTGGGAGTGTTCGATCAGGCCGATGAATTCCAGCGCGATGTCGGCGCCCAAGTAAGAGAGTTGCTGACGGTCAAGGATTAACAACCCAAGCGCCTGATTTTGGCACCCCTGAAATTGGGCACCCAAACAGCCACCATAAATCACCACCTCCATGGGAGGGGTTTAAGATTGACAACAAAATGCCCGGCTCGATGCCGGGCATTTTTATCTCGATGGGGTCAGGTTTGAAATTGGCTCACTCAGGCCGCCGGGCAGAGCTGCGCCTGCAGTTCGGCTTCCCCGGTCAAACCACGATAACCCTTAATCAGCCTGCCCTTACTGTCCAGCAATAACAAGATAGGTGTTGCCGGAATGCCGCCCATGTCCCTGACCAACTCCAGTGGCGCTCTATAGGCCTCAAACGGAAAGTTGAGGCGGAACAGCGCCCGTTTCAGGGCGAGTTGATTACCATTGACGCCGAGCGCCACCGGCTGCAGATGACCAGGGCACAGCTGATGTAACTTTTTCAGCACCGCCGCCTGCTTAACACACCAGGGGCACTCGGGCTCAAAGAACATCAACACAGCACTCTGGCCCTCGAGATGTGCCAGCGTCTGCTGCTCTTGCCCGCGAAGGGGCTGGAACAGATAGTCGCGGGTCAGCTGTGAGGCCTGCAACGGCATGGCACACAGCAGCAATAATCCCAGGGCCAGGCGCTTCATAATCAGAACACCAGTTTCATGCCGGCATAGATCTCTCTGCCACGCAGCGGACCATAGATGTAACCCACATCGAAGGCGCCTTCGGCGTCATAGAACAAGGGGCTTTCCTCGTCACCGGCCTGGGTATAGTCAAACAGGTTGCTGACCCCGGTATAGAAGGACAGGTTGTCGTTGAACTGATAGCTGGCACGCAAGTCCAGGGTAAAGTAGGACGGCGCATCGGTACGCTTCTTCGAGTCGGGATCCACCTTACCGTTGGCATCCAGGCGGTTATAACCTTCATAACCGTACTGCGACAGATCGCGGCTGCCAATCCACACCAGGTTGGCGAAAAATTCCCAATCGTTGACGTCCCAATCCACGCTCAGGGTCACCCGTTCCTCGACCGGTGCCACGGCATAGGAAGACTTGAATACCGAATCATAGTCGAAGTGCTCGCCGGTAAGGTTAACAGTCAGATCATCGGTCAGGCGATAGCCAAGGGCGATGTCTGTGGTCACCACGCTGGCCTTCTCATCCAGCTGGGTCAGCAGCGGGATCCCCTGGTCGTTGGTGGTCAGCGCCGCCAGGTGCTCGACTTCAGTCCAGGCCACGGAAGCCGTAGAGGTGAGTCTGTCACCCTCGTAGCTCAGGGCATAGTTCACCGAGTTGGAACGTTCCAGCTCGTCGATGTCGATATCGAACCCCAATGAGCCATCCAGAATGCCGTGATCAGTCTCGAAGAATGACAGCGGCGCCCGATAGCCACGACCGGCAGACAGACGCGAAGTCCACAGCTCATTGTGACGCAGGCGGATATCCACTCTGGGCGAGAGTATTGACTCGTCCAACTCTGTGCCCGGCTTGCTGGGGTCGGTAAAGTCGGCAGTGATGCTGTCGTAACGCAGCGCCATGGCGACTTCGAGGGCATCTGTCACCTGCCAGGTATCCTGCAGGTACAAGCCCTTGACGTCATAGTCAAAAGAGTCGGAGACATAGTCAGGGTTGGCGCTGCCGGCGCGGGAGTGGGAGCGCATCTCTTCGGTACGCAGATCGGCGCCGAAGGTCAACAAATGGCTGTCGTTGAGCAGGTAGTTGAATCTGGCGTCGAAGAACCACATCTTGTCATCGGCGGTATAATCGAACCCCTCGTAGAAGGAATCCTGTTTGTGCTCGGCATAGCTTACCGCCAGGTGCATGTTCCAGTCGTCACTGAACTCCTTCAGCCAGGCAAGCGATGCCTCGTTGCGCTCTGTCTTGATCCACTCTGTGGTTTCCCAGGCCTTGCCCTTGTAGCGCTTGCGGATATCACCGTCTTCAAACAGCTGCTGCGGCTCACTGGGCTTATCATCAAAGCCTGAGAGTACACTGCCTATGCTGGAAGCTGTGCCATCGGCAAAGTTGCTGCCCAGCATGGGGCCACCGAAGATCTCCGACTGGATATTGGCAATTCGCAGCACCAGGTTGTCAAAGTCGCCGATATCCTGGGAAATTCTGGCGGTTACGCTGCGGTTTTCCTGCAATGGCGCCTCGTTGACCTTGTTGTCATCGGCGTCGAACTGATCTCTGTCGTCATACTGAGCCACCAGCGTCGCCCGGGTGCGGCCGTCTTCACTGACGCCCTTGCCAAGGAAGCCCACTTTGCGATAGCCATTTTCACCGGCGGCGATATCCAGCTCGGCACCGTTTTCGGTCGGCTCATAGCTGATGATGTTGATGGTGCCGCCAATCGCCTCAGGGGCAATCAGTGAAGCACCGGCGCCGCGGGCCACTTCGATGCGTTCAATCCCTGTGGTAGGAATGGCATCGACGGCGTAATAACCGGAAATCATGGTATGCACCGGCAAACCATCCACCAGAATCGTGGTTTGCTCCCCTTTCATGCCGTTGAGCATGATGCGTTTCACACCACACATGGAGCATTCGTTGGAGACTTTTACCCCGGGAGAGTTATCTATGGCTTCCGACAGGTTAACGGCATTCTTGTTTTCTATGATGCTGGCGTCTATCACCTCTGTCTTCATTATGGTGTTGGCCAGGGTGCCGGCTTGCTCCAGCCGCTGCCTAACCCCTACCACACTCAAGCGCTCCATGTTTTCTGCAGCCGGCTCCTGCGCTTCTTCTGCTTCTGCCGCCATCAACTGCGGGCTCAACAGGGCCGCCAAAACAACTGCCAGATAAGTCGGTTTCACTCAGATATCTCCCCAAATCAACAAAGTTGCGTAATATTATACGAATGAGAATAATTATCAATTGACTTAGATCATGTTTTTAACAGCCGCTCTAAAGGTGTATCAGCATCCCCTAAAGGTATTAACTGGTGGACGGCGGCTTTTCTCGGCAGTGCAGAAATGCCCAAGGCCCGCATAATGGCGGGCCTTGGGTTTAAAAATGCTTTAAGTAAGATGCGGATCAGCTACAGAGTTGCCTTTGCAGTTCACTCAGTGAACGCACCTCGATATGGGGCTTAATCCCTTCGGGTGCCGCCTCGCCCTTAACGTTGAGCCAACAGGTATCCAGACCGGCTTGAAGGCCGCCGAGAATATCCGAATGGGGGTTGTCACCCACCATCAATACCCGCTTACGCTCGGGTTGCTGCATCTTGGCCAGCGCATGCTCGAAGATACCCGGATCCGGCTTGGCCAAGCCGACCTCTTCTGAAATAACCAACAGATCAAAGTGTTCGGCAAAACCGGTCTTTTGCAACCGCACCTGCTGCAGCTCGGTAAAACCATTGGTGATAATCCCCAAGCGGGCACGGCCCTTGAGGCTATCAAGCAGCTCGGCAGCACCGGGAAGCGGCTCACAGATATCGGCCATTGCCGTCATAAAGGCGCTGTTGAGTTCAAAAGGTGTGCGCCCGAGACGTTTGGCCCAATGGCTGAAACGGGTCAGCTGCAACTCGCTGGCGCTGATCTTGCCATCCTGGTAGGCCACCCACAGCGGCGCATTGGTTTGCTGATACTCGGCATAGTCGGCATCGCTGAAATCCACCCCCTGACGGGAAAACATCAGCTTGAGCCCCCGCGGCGCATCGAACTGAAACAGGGTTTCATCGGCATCGAACAATACCCACTGATAAGCCTGACTATTAGAGTACGGCATTCTTCTCTCCTGTTTCCCCATTCTTCTTTAAACCAAAAGCCATAGCCCGAAAACATAGCGTTATGCAGGACACAAGTTGCGAATTTTACGCCTTGACGTCGGCGGCGTCCAACCCGCTGCCGACTCGACGGGTTTGCGCCTTGGCCGCCAGGCGCTGCAGTATCACACCAGCCAGGATCAGCGCCGCCCCCAGCCAGGCCTGCCAGCCCAACTCACGGGAAAGGCTGTCGAGCCAGACACCGGTCAGCATCTGTCCGGAAATCACCAACAGGGCACAGGCCATGGCGCCAAGCCTGGCCAGAGCCCAGCTGCTGGTCGCGACAAACAAGGCGCCTATCACGCCGCCGAGCCAAGTGTAAGCCGGCGTAGCCTGCAGCTGCCATACTGCGCCGCCCTGAAGCAGGGTATAAACCGCCAATACCAAGGTCAGCAGTAAAAAACCCAATAGGTGGTTCAGCAACGATGCCTGCAGCGCGCCTTTATTTGCCGCCAGTGCACCGTTAAAACTGCGGCTCAGGCTGACCATGACGCCGTTGGCCAGTGCCAACAACAAAAACAGTGACAACATCATCTTATCCCCAGGTAAAAATTAAGCGTGAGCGGAAAATATCAGCAACAGCGCCCCGGCCAGAACCAGCAGTAATGCCGGCCACTCGAGTGGATGCAGTTGCCGCTTTGGCAACAACCACCAGCCTCGAGTATCACTGATGGCGCCGAACAGTAACTGCCCCAGCAGCAGGAGTGCCAGGGTTCCGCCCAGCCCCAGGGGAGAGTTGACGCAGATGGCCGCCAGAATCACAGTCATGGCGCCGGGCAGACCGCCAAGCCAGGCCCAAAGTGGCAAGGTGCACTTTGGTTGCTTATTCTGCTCAGGCACCCCTGGCGATGGGGCTGCCTTTCGCCTTCCCATAAATAGCCATAACAACAGGGCGGTCAACGCCCCGGTACCATGGGCTATCCAGGAAGCCAGCAGGGGTGAGCCGGCCGAGGCCAACTGGCTGTTAAGCTGGATCATCAGCGCCAGTAAGCCACCGGCAACGAATGCCACCAGGGCGGCTCCCCAGGATAGCGGCATATTGGATTCTCGGTTGCGGCTGCCTTGCATCTCTCTTCTCCGGCGTGTGCGAATCAATCTTGGCCAGCCAATGGCGGGCATTATTCGGGCTCGGCAGGGCGTCTGTCGCCGCCCTTCAAGCAGACGCCACTCTACATTGTTTTGCCATTTAGGATAATTACCGATAATGTCGCAATACAGTTTCCAAAAACTCAACTATCAAGATGGATCACTTCAATGCCCTGCCGGTGTTTGTCGCTGTGGTGGAGTCCGGCAGCTTCTCGGCCGCTGCCAAGCAGCTCGGCAGCAGTAAGTCGGCGATCAGCAAGCGGATAAGCCAGCTCGAAACGCGCCTCGGGGTGCAACTCCTGTACCGCACCACACGTTCGCTCAGCCTGACGGAAGCAGGCGAGCGCTACTATGACTCTGTGCGCCATGCGGTGCGCTTCGCCAGGGAGGCGGAAGATGCCATAGGCGAGCTGCAGCACAGCCCCAAGGGGCTGCTGAGGATGTCTGTGCCCATGGTGTATGGCCGCCGTTATGTCGCGCCGCTGATGGCTGAATTTCTGCAGCGTTTTCCTGATATTCGCCTGCAACTTGAGTTGAGCGACAGCCATACCGATCTGATTGCCGAAGGTTTTGATCTGGCGCTGCGCATTGGTGAACTGGCAGATTCCAGCCTGGTCGCCAAGCGCATCGCGCCATGCGAGAGTTTCCTGGTGGCCTCTCCCGAGTATCTGCAGCGCCACGGCACGCCGCAAACGCCGGAGCAGCTCGGCCAACACAACTGTTTGTTCTATTCACTGTTTCGCGGTGGCAACGAATGGCGCTTTCAAGGCCCCCAGCAGCAATCGGGCGGCGAAGTCAGAATTGAGCCCAAGGGCAACTTCGAGGTCAATAACAGCGATGCGATTCACAGCGCGATTCTCCAAGGCCTGGGAATAGCCAACATGCCGGACTTTATTGTAAGAGATGATATCGCCAAGGGCCGCCTGGTCGCCCTGATGCCCGAGTATCGGCTGCCCCGACACGCTATTTACTGCGTCTACCCCAGACGCAAGCACTTGCCGGCCAAGGTCAGCGCCATGATAGATTTTTTAACCGCGAAGCTACCGTGATGGCAGCACGAAAGACAGCGGCCTTGTCCGAGGCGCAGGTGACAGATTCACGAGCAGCGCCCAGCTTGCCCTTGGCTGTGATGTGAGATAAGGGAAAGCTTCGGCCTGAACCTTTGGATTAAAAAGCAGGCATCAGCCTGCTTCTTCATGGTATTACTCAGTCGCTCTAACCGTGGCTATGCCGGCGTCTGCCGCCCATTGCAGCACATCCTCCCTTTTTAACGCCGTTGCCATCAACTCGGGAAATTTGTCCGGCGTACATGCAAACACCGGGCTGCCGATTGCGGCAAAATCCGCGGCCATTTGGTTGTCATAAGCCGGACGCCCATCGTCGCTCAACGCCAACAGGGTGATCACATTCACTTCACGGCGTAGCAGTTCAGCGACCCGAGCCTTAAGCTCCTTTTCATTGCCCCCTTCATAGAGATCCGTGATCAGGATAAGGTGAGTCTTGGATGGGCGCTCAATTTTGTCGGCGCAGTAAGCTACCGCTTGGTTAATATCTGTACCACCACCCAGTTGCACGCCAAACAATACTTGCACCGGATCGGCCAATTCATCAGTAAGGTCCACTACCGCAGTATCAAAACACACCAACCGGGTTTTCACCGCTGGAATGGAGGCCATCACAGCCGCAAAAATGGAACTGTACACCACAGATGTCGCCATGGAGCCGGACTGATCGACGCAAAGGATCACCTCGTCCAGATCCACCTGTCGCCGCTGCTTGCGGGTATAGCCCACCAGTTTTTCCGGCATCACAGTGCCAAGCTCAGGTTGGTAGTGGCGTAAATTGGCACTGATGGTTCTGTGCCAGTCGATGTCGGCATGACGGGGACGAAAACTGCGTTTGCTTTTATCCACGGCACCACGAATAGCCTCGGCAGTTTTTTGTTCCAGCCTGGCCAGGAGTTCATCTACCACCTTGCGAATGACCTGCCGCGCCGTTTCCATGGTTTGCGCCGGCATCATGCCCCCGAGGCTGACGAGATCCGCAACCAAGTGCACATCGGCCTCCATAGCTTGCAGGAACTCGGGCTCCATCAGCATCTGTTTCAGGCCCAAGCGCTCGAAGGCATCCCGCTGCACCAACTGCACCACAGAAGCAGGGAAAAATTCGCGAATATCCCCAAGCCAACGCGCCACCCTGGGTGCTGAGCCGCCCAAGCCCCCGCGACGTGCCTCTGAATGTTTGCCGTCACCATAGAGTGCCGACAACGCCTCATTCAAACGTTTGTCGCTGCCATTGAGGGGCGCCTGTTCCAATTCTGCGCCAAGGGCCAGTTGCCAGCGACGCTGTCTCATCAATTCATCCATTGATTGTCTCCTGCAAGCAACTTGCCCAGCCCTTCCAGATGGGCAGACCAGAGCGGTACCAAGGCATCATTAACGGAATACTCAGTGCCTTTTGCCACAGCTTTGGCATTGAGACTATCCAGCAGTCGGCGACGCTCCATGGCATCCAACTCGGCAAATACCCGCCGCAGCAACGGCAGACTCTCGACAAACGCCTCTTCCTCAAGCGACAGCAGCCAATTGTCCACCGACTGTCGCAACCTGGGGTCGTAAAGCAAGCGTTCGGCAGCCCCACTGAAGAAGCCCTCGAAGAACCCCTTGGCTTCGGCAATCGGATTGGCTGGTGACAACATTTTCGCCATCAATTGAGCCAGGTAGTCTTCATCCAGGCGTTTGGCCTGATACAGCAGGCGACAGCAAAGTCCGCGGACTCCAGCATCACATAGGCCAGTATTGACCACTTCGATTAGCGCCAGCCACCAGCCCTCCATGACAGAATCTGCCACTTGTGCCAACTCCAACTGGGCATGTGCTCTGCCTACGGCCAGCCGGTAATGATTACTTTCGTCCTCATTCAACTGGCGAACAGCAATGGGCAAGGATAAAGATGCCTGCACCGCCAAGCGTTCAATCAACTCATTGACATGCGCCAGCGATAGGTTTCTCGAGGTACCGTAGCGGCTGATATCCACCAGAGGAGGCAAACAATCCAGCAGATCCAAGCCCTCGGCAGTGTGTGCTGCACGCTCGGCCAACAGTTCGAAGCCCAGCTCTACCGCTCGGGGCAATTCAGCCTCCAAGGCCTCCAACACCAGGTTTGCCAGCTCACCCAGTTGTCTTTGCTCCCGCATGCGCTGGATGGTACGTTCGGCTGCCGCCTGTACCAGTGAACTGCCATAGATTTGATTTTCAACCAGTTGCACCGCAAACTCAGGTTGCCAGGCGATCACCCAACGCTCACGGAAAGTTCCTCGGCTGGCGCCGGCACTGCCCTGCTCGCCCCAAGGCACATCGAGCAGCCTCAGGCGATGCAAAAACCAGGATTTCAGCTGGCCCGACTCACTGCGCAAGTCGAGAGAAAGCTCCCGCGGCAAAGCCTCGCTCTTGAGACGGGTTTTCTTTTGCCAACGCTGCAAGTCATCCAAGAGGGGGGCCAAAGGCACATCTGCGGGTATTTCACCGACCCGGGAGCCGAGCAGGAGTTGCTGCGAAATCTGTTGCCACCACCTGGCTTCTCCGCCGCACATAGTGGCTATAGATGCATCCCGCGCCTCTTCGAATCCAGGACTGGGACGAGCGCGAATGGCCGCCAGACTATGACACAGGCGCAGGGTCTCAATCACAGCGGCGGTTGAAACCATTAGCCCGGCCGCTCTCAACATGTCGGCAACCTGGGTTAGCCAACGAGTCAAAGATACCTCGTCATAACCGTGTTGCCATAGGTGGCTGTACCACATGGGCGCGGCCACCCCGGCCCCATAGCCAGACTCACTGGCGAGCCTTGGACTGGTCCAGGGGATCCAGGTTGAACTCACCCGCTTGGGCGCCAGTTTTGCCGGGAGGCTCTTCAATTGTGCCTTATCTTCTTTCTGGCTAACCTTGGTCTTCAGCCCCGGCAGATGCCAGGCACCGCAAACCACAGCGATTGGTCCCGCGTTTTGTTTGGCTGCCTCGGCAATTTGCAGCCGCATAAAGGCTTCTCGCTGGGCTTCTCTCAAGCTGTCGTTGGGCATGGCACTCCTGAGCTCGGCCATGGCCTGGGCCAACGCATCAAACAGCTCAGGATCGTCATCACTGCCCTGTTCTATGACATGATTCCACCAACTTTCACCGTCCTCATAACCGGCAAGCAAGGCCAGTGCTGAGACAGGATCCTGACGGAGCCGGCCCTCGTAAGGCGCGGTGGAATCTTCAGGAAGAGAGGCTGAATCTGTATCGTCAGCTTCTGTCGCTGTATCGTCGTCACCTTCCGACTCAGGCTCAATATCCTGCAGCCTGGATGCCAACTGCACGGATACAGGCAAATCAATAAAACGCACCTCTGTATTGGTGTTCAATGCCCAGCGGCACGCCTGATACTCGGGCGAATATTCGGCAAAGGGATAATAGAGGCTGTGGCCTGCTTCATCGGTGACAAATGACAAGAGAGCCACCGGCGGTTTCATCTCGTCACTGGCCAAAAATGGCACCAGTTCACTGCAATCAGCCGGTCCTTCTATCAGAACCAACGCCGGGTTCAACCGCTCCAGCGCCGCCACCAGCCGCCGGGCCGAGCCCGGACCATGGTGGCGAATGCCAAAATAATGGATATTCTTCATGGGCAAGTGTTCTCTGGCGGTCACGGCTCACAGCAGTTCATTGATGCTGTGGTAATAGGAGCTGTAATCACTGCGTTTTTTCAGCACAGTCTCGAGATACTCCTCGAGTACCAACTTGTCCTGCACTGGGTCTTTCACTATGGCGCCCACCAGGTTGGCTCCCACGTCAGCAGCTCCCAGTTGACCATCGCCGAACCAGGCTGCCTGACTCAAGCCGCCAACCATCACGGCAATAGCCTCGGCAGTGGACAGATTCCCCGAAGGCACCTTGAGCGCCATCTTGCCATCCAAGGTAGCGCCGCTTCTCAGTTCGCGGAAGATAGTTACCACTTTCTCAATTTCACTGCTGGCACTGGCGGGCACCGGCAGTGACAGGCTTTGACCCATCTCGACCACCCGGCGACGAATAATCTCTACTTCTTGCTCCATATCATCGGGTAGCGGCAACACCACTACGTTGAAGCGCCGCTTGAGTGCCGAAGACAGCTCATTCACACCTTTATCGCGGTTATTGGCGGTAGCTATGATGTTGAAACCACGCTTGGCAAACACAGCATCGTTCAGCTCGGGCACCGGTAACATTTTTTCAGACAATACGGTTATCAGGGTATCCTGGACATCCGACCCCATGCGGGTCAATTCCTCCAGACGGCACAAGGTACCAGACTCCATGGCCCGGAACAGTGGTGTCGGCACCAAAGCGTCCTTACTGGGGCCTTTGGCAAGCAGCTGTGCATAGTTCCAACCGTAACGAATTTGGTTTTCATCTGTGCCTGCAGTGCATTGGATCACCTGGGTACTGTTGCCCGAAATAGCCGCAGCCAGATGCTCGGACACCCAGGACTTGGCAGTACCCGGTACCCCAAGGAGCAACAGCGCCCTGTCAGTGGCCAAAGTCGCAACCGCTGTTTCGATAAGGCGACGATTGCCTATGTATTTGGGGCTGATAGACACCCCGGAATCCGTAGTGCCACCGAGTAGATACTTGACCACACTTTTAGGCGTCAGTTGCCAATTCTCGGGTTTTTGGCCATGATCTTCTTCTTTCAGAGCATCCAGCTCGGCTTGATAAATGACTTCCGCCGGTTGCCTTAATACGTCACTCATCTTTTCATCCTTCTCGTTGCAAACTTACGTTAAATTTCAAATAGTCGAGTATTGGGTGCATGGGCGATATCCCCAGCGTCTTTGTCTCGGCCAGCAGCCACTGAGCACACTCGAGGTTCAGGCACAAACCCAATTGTTGCATCACCCAAGCGAGTTGCCGTTCCATCTCGTCCGCATCCTTGGCTTGCACCAGGGTTTTAAGTTGTTTAAGCAGTTCAGCCGTGGCCTTGCAACGGCTGAACTCAGCGACACTCAGCCAGTGCCATTCACTGCTAAATAGTGCGTACGGAGCATTGGGGAGCAGATCGCCGGGAGCCTTGGACAGTAGCGTCTGAGCCAGGTTGACCTTGGCTTGCTCGTTTAACCTGGATACCAATAAACCCAGTTCAGCCATGGGATTTTCATTTTCCTCAACGGCCCAATCGAGCAGCCGATTGGCCACCAACAACACCTGTTCCTCGGGCAAACTGGCAGCAACATTCAGCAGCAAGGCCTGATTGGGGCTATTGAGCCCCTTACCGGCGTTGTCGGCAAAGGACCACTGGCACAAAAGCTGCTCCAGACTCATGCCCAGCCCAGTTGCCAGCAAAGGCAAGGAAATGCTCTTCAGTGCGGCGCAGCGGTCACGATTCTGGACACTGTTTTTCAGCACAGGAGCAAGCAACACAGTTTCGCGCCGTAGCAGCCCCCGAGGTTTCAGTGACAGCCAAGTTACCAGCTCTGTGAGTGTCTCATCTTCCGCTTGCTGGTTGCCCTGACCTAAGCGCATCTGCAATTGATTGGCCAGTTCCTTCACTTTCTGGGATCTGTCTTTTTCCAGAGATACCAATAAGGGCAAGTCTGCCGAGCTCAGTCCATCTGCCAATACCTGATAGAGATTCAGGCGTTTATCGGCGGCTTCCAAGGCGGCCATGCTTGCCAGCAAATCACGAGCGGTATCCGGCGACCGGCGCCGCAGCAGCTTAAGCGCAGCCAGCCTCTGTGCCGGGCTTTTATCGGGCCAGCTCTCTTCGGTGAGCGGTTCATCCCTGGCATCGGTAACCCAGCAAACCCAAGGTTCAAACTCAGGCGGCAGCTCTGCATCCTGTCGACCGGGCAGCCAGTCTTCGGGATGAGGGGAAAAACCACGACTCACCAGCAGCGCCAACAGCGCCTGATATTGACTACCGGATGTGGTGGTCATCGCCAGTAACTGCCTGAATGCCGGGCGACATTGGCCGGGTAATAGGGACAGACTCAGTTGCGGCAAGCCGGGCAAGGTTTTAAGCGCCCCGGGGGGATGGGGTTGTTGCAACAGGGGATACTGGCTGCAATAGGCCAGCGCCATCAGGGTGCGCTCGTCATCGTCGGCATCGGCGGGCACTGTCCAGTGCTCAGGAAGCGAAACCGGCGCGCCGCCATCACCTATCAACCAACGCTGCTTGAGTTCGTCAATCTGCACCAGATCCTGTTGCAGGGTTTCAGCATTTAGCATGAGATCACCCCCCAGGCACTGGTACAAACAGATAGAAGTTCGGCTCCATCACCACGCCAGCAGACAAAGGCCCCTTGCAAGTCTCCCTGTGCCAAGGGTGGCAAGTCTCTCCCCTTCACCGGAATTAGCTGCTCCTCGACACTGAGCCAATAACCGCCGTCCTCTGCCTGCTGCAAACGGCATGGGCCCAACACCAAGGGCACTGAAGTTTCCCATGGCAAGGTGCGCCGCAGCGTAAACAAGGCTTGCTCTGGTGTCACAGCCGAGGCTGCGGGCCAGGATACGGCTTCTGGTGCCAGAATCTGGTACTGGGTCAATATGGCGCGCTGCGGCGCCCTGGAGGGATAAAAGACCAGTTCCCCTTCAAGCAAGGTACCGGCCCTGAGGCTGGCCTCACGTTTGCCTGCCGTGGCTGGATAATAGTCGAGCAACATGGCGCCTGAGCTACACTGGCCATCCAGTGGCCAAAGCCAGGTCGCATGGCTAACCAAACCGTCCCGTCGGGTTTCGATACGCTCACCAAGGCATAACCAGCGGCCACTGACCCCGGCGGCGGCATTGGCCAGCAGTTGTTCTCGATTTTCCGCCCCAACCAGCGCCCGGCGAACATCGGGATCCTGTGGATTGATTCGCCAGGCCCGGGAAAGCAAGACCCAGACCCCCAGTTCTTCTATCAGCCGGGCCAGTTGCCGCTCAAACGGCAGTCCAGCCAACAAGGACGGTAATTCATCGACTCTGGATGCCAAGGCACTCGCTTTAGCATCCACCAATCTTGCGGCAATGCGTCGAACCCTGGGGCGCAAATCCTTAAGCAGTCCGGAAAGACCGGTTCGTTGTTGATCGCGGATCCACAGCTCAAGCTCGGCCAACCCTTCGCGTATGCTTTGCTCGCTGGCTTGCTGCGCCGCCAAAGCCCGCTTTTGCTTTTGCGCGGCATTCTTGGCGAGTTGCTCCGGGCTGAGCATTGGCTCTTCATCACCAGCGGTGGCGATATTCTTCGCCACCGAGGGCTTGTTATCCTCAGTTGCGGTGGCAGAACTGCGACGACGACGGGACAACCATTCCCCAACCCAATCAGGCGGGGTTGACTCATTGAAGCTGTCTTGGCTTTCACTGAAGATCCACATCAATGCAAGCACATGTTTACACGGGAATTTTCTAGATGGGCAGGTACACTTGTAGCCATGGTCGACCACATCTGCCATGGTGAGGTAGGGATTGGCGCCCGATCCCTGGCACTGCCCCCAAATACTATTGAGTTCAGAGGCTACGCCCAACATGGGCCACTTGGATGTATTGAGCAGCTTTTTGGCAGCCCCCAGAGATGACTGATCCGGGGCCAGGTCCTGCACTACCTGTAATGGGAGTTCCATTTCCAGTCCTTGTTCTCATGCCCGCCGCCAACGAATGAGGGGCAGACAAAGACGTCCTATCCTATTGGGCTAAAGACAAAAGCCCTTCAAATTCAAGTGCGAGATTCTGCCTGAATTAGACTGGAAAAGAAATTGCCTTTACCCGAATGGCAAGAGTTTTAGATAAGCATTTGATCTTAAGCACAGCTAAGGAAAGTGCCTTGCCTCCCGGCTGTAACAAGCTGAGATAGGCAGTAGACAAGTTCGATAACCGGGAAAAATCAATTTTCTAATTGATTTTAAAGGGATACTGTCCATACTGGCAGCATCTCTAGGAGGGCTTATGGCAAATCAACGTAGGTGGGAACGGGATGAACTACTGGTGGCTTTTTATCTTTATAGCCACACGCCCTTTGGCAGAATAAGCCAGCGTAACCCAGAAATAATCCAGATAGCCGAACTCATGCAAAGGTCGGCCTCATCGCTATCGATGAAGATGGCTAATATTGCCAGCTGTGACCCCAGCATCACCTCTACAGGTCGCAAGGGACTCCCTGGTGCTTCTAGAGCCGACAAAGCCATGTGGCAAGAGATGACCCAGGACTGGGAAACCTTCTATCTCAAAGCTTATGCTGCCCACCAGCAGTTAACACAATCCTCTGAGCCACAAAATGTAAAGTCCGCAGGGACAGACGATTTTCACGGCAGGGAAAGAGAGACGCTGACTAAGGAAGGTGCGAACAAGTCCCATGTGTGCTCTGCGTCGGCTTACAGGCCTGG
>NZ_JAPEHY010000025.1:0-76507 GCF_028823715.1 Shewanella sp. K8 | reverse complement strand
GTCCTTATGTGGTTGAGCTTGAGTTGCTGAGTCGCCGGGACGATATCAAGGCGAGCGATTTGGTGGACCAGAGCGGGGTACTGAGTTGGTGGCAGGACGGCGAATGCCAACGAGAATTGCACGGCATAGTAAGCCGCTTTGGCCGCGGCGACAGCGGCCACAGACAGACCCGCTACCGGCTGAGACTGGAGCCGGCCCTGAGCCGCCTGCAACTGCGGCGCAACAGCCGCATCTTCCAGGAAAAGAGCCTGACCGACATCATCGCGGTACTGTTCGGCGAAATGGGCATTACCGACTACGCCTTTCGCTGTGACCCGCGCCATGAAAGCCGCAAACGTGAATACTGCGTGCAGTATGGCGAGAGCGACTTTGACTTCTTCGAGCGCCTGACCCGCGAAGCGGGACTGTTCTACTACTTCGAGCACAGCAGCGACAAACACACCCTGGTGCTGTGCGATGCACTGGACAAACTGAGCCTGAGCCCCCACAGCTACCCCTACAACGCCCTGGCGGGAGGACTCGCCGAGCAGGCGAGTGTCCGCAGCGCCGAATACCGCCACCGCCGTGCCGAGAGCGGGGCCACCCTCAAGGACTACAGCTTCCGCAAACCGGCCTACAGCTTCTTGCAACCGAGCACAGAGGATGCAGACTGGCAACAGAGCGGCTATGAACACTTCGACTACCCGGGGCGTTACAAGGACGATGCCGACGGCAAACTGTTCAGCAAGGTGCGCCTGGCGGGACTGCGACGGGAGAGCGAACAGCTGCTGCTCAAGAGTGACCAACTGCAGGCGTTGAGCGGGCAGAAGTTTGCCCTGAGCGAACACCCGGATGCGAGCCTTAATCGCGAATGGGTGATAGTGGGGGTCAGCCACACCGGCGAGCAGGGCAATGCGGCGGAAGAGGACAACAGCAGCCGCGGCACGACTTACAGTAACGAGATAGTGGCGGTGCCATCCTCCATGCAATGGCAAGCGGAGCCGAAGGCCAAACCACAGATGGCCGGGCCGCAGATAGCGACCGTGGTGGGGCCGAAGGATGAAGAGATATTTTGTGACGAATACGGCCGGGTGAAGGTGCAATTCCCCTGGGACAGATATGCCAAGGGTGACGAGCACGGCAGTTGCTGGATACGGGTCAGCCAGGGCTGGGCCGGTGGTCAATATGGCTTTATGGCACTGCCACGGATAGGGCATGAAGTGATAGTGTCGTTTCTGGACGGCGACCCGGACCAACCCATCATCACCGGCCGGGCCTTCCATGCGGTGAACCAGGTGCCTTACGCGCTGCCGGCCCACAAGACCCGCACCGTGCTGAAGACCCAGAGCCACAAGGGCGAGGGCAGCAACGAGCTGAGGTTTGAGGATGAAGCGGGGGAAGAGGAGATTTACCTGCACGCGCAGAAAGACCTGAACCTACTGACCGAGAATGACAGACACGAGCATATCAAGCACGACAGCCACCTGGATGTGGACAATGAAAGGCGCAGCCGTATCGGCGGCAACGACCACCTGACGGTGTTGGGCGAGTCCCGTCAGCAGGTAACAGGCGACAAGAGCCTGATAGTGGATGGCAGCCAACAGATCAAGGTTGCAGACAAATACCTGCTGCAGGCCGGGCCGGAAATTCAACTGAAAGCCGGTGCCAAGATAGTGATCGAGTCCGGTGCCGAAGTAACGCTTAAGGCCGGTGGCAGTTTTGTCAAAGTCGATCCGGCCGGGGTGCATCTTTCCGGCCCAGGGATCAACCTCAACTCAGGGGGCAGCCCAGGCAGTGCAAGTGGTTTCAGCGGTTTGGCACCTGTGTTACCCGGTGCGGTTGAACAGGCGGTATTGCCTCAGGGGGGAAGTGTTCCCCTATCTGCGCTGTTGGTTGCCGAGGAGTTCGCCGCGCCTGCGGTGCAGGTGTGCCCGCTGACCGAAGAGGAGGCTCAATCTCAGCCTCAAGCTCAGACGCAAAGCGCTGCTGAGACTTCAGCTGAAGCCGATACGGCAGAAACAGCAGATGCTGCGGCCGGTGGCGGAGCGGCTTCTGCAGTGGCGCCCGGTGCCGCTGATAGTCAACAAGCTGAGACCCAGCCACAGACAGAAGAAACTGAAGCCGAGCGTTTTCGCCGTGAAGTGATCCGGCCGACGCTGGCAAAACTCGATGTGGTCGATGAAGATGCCGAAATTCTATTGCTGGGGACGGCAGCTCATGAGAGTCATCTGACCATGAGAGATCAGATGGGTAATGGGCCCGCCAAGGGACTGTACCAGATGGAACCGGCGACCCACAATGATATCTGGGACAACTTCCTGAAGTATAAGTCGAAATTGGCGAAGAAGGTTTCGGCACTGCAAGGCTCGGATGACAGATTATCCGAGCTGCGCAACAATGATGAATACGCCACCGCCATGGCTTATGTGCACTATGCCAGAGCCAGATTCAGAACCGGAGAGGCCTTCCCTGATGGTCAGGATATCAAGGCGGTAGCCAAATATTGGAAGCAATACTACAACACTGTGCTTGGTAAGGGCACTGTGGAGAAATTTGAACAGGACTGGTGGCGTATCACCGGTAAGGCAGACAAATAATGAGGCAGTTGGTATTAGCTTGGGTGTTGTTGTGTTGCGGTGCGATTCCGGCTTGGGCAACAACAGCAGAAAACGGTTTTTCCCAGAAGTCAGCGGAGGCGAGTTTAACGCTTGAGTTGCGGACTATCGCCAGAGTGGATGTCTCCGCCCTCTGGTTTACCGATAGCGAAGGCGATCGCATGCCCACCGCGGAGCTTTATCTGACGCAATATAATCGCCAGGGTTATCCGCGGATCATCGACGGTTTCACAGGCCATACCCCCCAATTGCAAGCGGTTGATCTCGACGGAGATGGACAAGTTGAGATTCTGCTTAGATACAAGGCAGGCGGGCATCAGACCCTGATGAATGTTTATCGGCTCGAGGGCAATCTGCTGCGGCGACTGCCTTCCGATGATTTGGTATCGGATAGAGATGGAATAGAACTGCAGTACACCTCCGCCGGAGAGCCAAGAATCAGAGTCATCAGCAGCAGAGATACAAATGCGGATAAGGCTTTGCTGGTTATCACAGATTACCGCTTGCAAGATGGCAAGCTGGTTGAAGCCAAGGATTGATTGCTGCCGGAGCCGCCGTGCGGCTTTGGTTATCAAGGAGTGGAAATGTTTGTGCAACGGAATGACACCCTGAGTGAATCAGGCTATTGGCTGCTTAATCCCCTGGCCAATGAAAAGTTGCTGCCCGCTTATTATCAACAGGGCGGCGTGGATGCCGTGCCTTTGTTTCAGGGCACCTTGCTCGAGTCCCATAAGGATAAGGGGCCATGGTTGGTGCCGGCACGGCCGGAACTGTTGCAGCATGCGCCATTTGCCGATTGCCCTATTCTGGCGCTGGAGAGTCATTTGCCCAGGCCGCAACTGCTTGCCCACTTGAAGAGCCTGTTGCTGGCGGCATGTGATGGTGAGCGAGTGGTATTCCGCTTCTATGACCCCAGAGTGCTGCAACCTATGCTGCCGCGCTTGAGCCAAGTTGAGTTAGGGGCTTTTCTGGGGCCGATAACCCGTTTGAGCTTTGTCGGCAAGCCGCTGCCAAGCGGCAACAGCGACGACCCTATGGATGAGGCGCAGCATCTTGACCCCGCCAGCCCTGTTAAGGCCCAGCATGGCAGCATTGTGGTGCAGCACCCGGGCGAGCCCGGTTATACCGAGCATGCGGATATCTGGTGGCAGATGAAACCCGAGCATCTGGCCGGACAAAGCGACATCCAGCGCCATATCTATATTGTTGAGCGCCAGTTATGGCGAGAGTTGCATCCCTTGATGAGCCAGCAACCCAAGCGGCGGGAGATCATTAAGGCGGCGATTCTGCGGGGGCGTGAACAAGGGGTGGATGAAGAGGATATCCCTGTGTTTGCTGCCGCGCGTCTGGGGCGCAGTGTCAGCTATCCTATGCCGGCGATCGCCCAAGGAATGAGATTGAATCAACAGGACTTTTTGAATTTGGCTAAATGGATGGAGCATGCATGAGTCAGCACACTATCCCCTGTGAAACCTTAACCGACTGGATTGAAATCGACTTTCGTGATGAAAGCAATCAGCCCTTATCCGGGTTAACAGCCACTGTTACCGATGCCGCCGGCAACAGTCGACAGCTCAAGCTGACGGGGGGGCCGCAACTGATCACCTGCTTGGCGCCGGGGGCGGTGACGCTGACTTTTGATACCGACAGCTGGCTCAAAGCTGTGATGTCCAGGCGTCCCCTGAATGCTGCCGAAACCTCGGCCGTGCCTGAATATGTTAAGGCGGCCAAGGGCTTCAACAATACGGTTAAACAGCATTTGCAGGCAACGGTTGGTGATTTTTGGCAACAGCCGCCCACAGCAGCCGTGGCCGAGCGCCATCAAGCCGGGAAAGGCAAGAGTGGTGCCGTAGAGTTGCTCAGCCGCAACTCCTATGTAGTGGAGATCCAGGCATTCAAATGGTTAACCGTGCGTATGGGGCTGTTTTTCGATGGCACAGCCAACAACACCTATAACGTTGATTGGGGCCGGCAACAGCAGGAGCGGGCGGCGCATTACTGTATGAACCGCTTCTCGGTGGAGTCACAGGAGCAGGCCCTGGAACTGGCGGCTCAGTGTCAGGCACCCATGCCCAAGGCGATGGAGAATCTCAGTGCCACCAATGAATACACCAATGTGCAGAAACTTGAGTGGCTTTACGCCAATCAACTCTATGGCGCGGGCCTTTTGCAGTTTGGCTTGTATGTCAAAGGGATAGGTACATCTCTGGAAGAGCCAGCTAACGGTATAGATGATGATGATGCCTTTGCCGGGGTGGCTGCCGGACGTGGGGATAACGGTGTTGAGTCCCGGGTGGAGCAGGCATTGAATGATGTCTGTCAGAACAAGCTCAAGTCGCAGTGGGGCCGCCTTGCCAACCAGTATGATGGCGTAGGCAAGTTTGAGTTTGATCTCTTTGGTTTCAGTCGTGGGGCTGCGGCGGCACGTCATTGCGCCAACATGGTGCTCAGGGAAAAAGATAATCTGTTCCAGGCCGCGCTGGCGAAGCATTGCAGCGATGTACCGCTGCGCTCGGATATCGACTGGCAAAACAATGAGCATTGTCAGATCCACTTCGTCGGTATTTACGATACCGTCGCCGCAATTGCGACCCTGTGGGACGGTATAGATCCCCATGATGAACACAATGGGGATGTGAAGCTCTGGCTGGATCCCAAGCGGGTGAAGAAGGTGGTGCATCTCACTGCCAATCCAAGGGATGAGTTCAGGTATAACTTCTCGCTCAATAGTCTCAACAACGCCTCTCGAAACCCAACGGCACCCTTCTTTGAGGCTGTATTGCCCGGGGCACACTCAGATCTTGGCGGTGGCTACTATTCACGCCAGTTTTTCGATGGCAAGGTGCAGTCCTACAACCCGCTGTTTACCGAGACCAAGCTGGTTGCCGCCTATCACAGCCGCTTGCCGAAAAACGCCGTCAGCAGCAATAGCCCGGTGGCCTTTGGTCAAGGGGACGATCCGGCATTAACCGCCAAGGTGATGGCCTCCAATGCAGGTAAAAAGGTGCTGCGGGAAATCGACCGTTTGGTCACCATGAACTGGTGTCAGACCTCGGACTTGAGTATCGATTATGTAGTCAGGCCTGTATTGCAGGGCAACAAGAACAGGGAGCCGGAAGAGAGGGTAACGGTGAAGCTGACCATGACGCGGATTGTTGAAGGGGATCTGTCACGCCTGTATCTAAGGCTGATGGCCGGTTTGGCCAAGTTCAGCGGCGTGAACTTTGATAAAGGCGCCTTCGAGCAGAAATGGAGCTCGGACAGCAGCTACAAGGTGGAAGATCTCAACAGTCACTTTAACCTGCTTGGCCGTTCATTCGCCGCTATTTGCGAAGAGGTATTGCAGCAGGCTACGCAGGGGCAACTGCACCCGCTGCTTGGCGATGAATCTTTCAGGCGGGCACTGAGGCCACACTTTATTCACCACAGCGCCGATGTGGTATCGGTCGCCGGTGGTTTTATCGTGCCTTATATCCCCAACGACGGCAATGCTCGCGCCGTGCACCCGGCCGTAAAAGGGAAATAGTATGCCTATGGGGTTTGCCACAGTACTTCGCCTGTTGTTATTGCTGATGAGCGGCTTTCTGTTTGCCTGCTCGGGAGGCAGCATGAGCGCCAGAGCCGCGTCTCAGAGCGAAGGTATTCCCTGGGATATAGAGATAGTGGCGCCTTTTTACTATGAAGTCATGCCCATGGGCAATCCTGTGCCGACTGTCTATGGCCTCAATAGTAAACAGGACTGGACTTCGGTGCATACCGGCTTTCGGCGGATCCCGGACCTCAAGACCCATAAGGCCAATGCCTCCGGAGGGCTGGATCCCTGGACACTGGATTTTTGTTTCAACTGCATCAGCAGTTTTTATAACGCCGATGCCTATGTTCAGCCGCCGGAAGAGATATTTATCCGCTATCTGGCGCTCACTGAAGAGCGGGTCTATGAACTGAGTTTCCGCCTGCCTGATGAGTTGCAGCGGCAGATGTTGGCCGCGGCAACCGGTGATAATGACAGTGGTAAAGCTTGTCAAACCGGCATTTTATTTGGCTTGTTGCCGGGCGGCGAAGCCAAGGTTTGGCTCGCGGTTTGCGGCCGTTATCAGTACCTGCGTCAGGCCCAGGCTCAGTTTGGCCCCATGACACTCGATACAAGCGACAGGGATTATCGCCAGTATATGCTGGCCATTGAAGGGCAGAGGCGCAAAAATGCCGCGTCCGCAGAGCCTTTGCTGCCTGTCCGCCCTGAGAGGCTGGAGTCGATGCGCCAAAGTGGCCCGGGAATGGAGCAAGAACCGGCGTTGGTGAGCGATAGTCGCTGCTGGGCCGATAAGCCCGAGCGCCCCTTGAGCCCACAAACGCCGCTTAGTCTGCAGCAACAACGCTGGCTCAGCCGTTTATGGCTCAATGCCAAGCCACTGCTGAATAGCAGTGAACTCTATTACAGCTTGCCTCAGGCGGTAACTCTGGCCTGGGAGGAAGCCGCCGCCAAGGGCCTGAGTCCAAGAGAGTCTGAATTATGGGTGCTGGCCAGAGTGGCTGCATCATCGAGCGGCGAGTTGGCACCCTTGGCAGCCAGGCTGCAGTTGACAGATACAGAGCTTGCCAGGGTGCAGCAATGGGCAGATGAATTTTGCGGACGTTAATCAAGGTATTAAGGAGTCAGTTATGGGTAATGCCGTTAAGTTGGGCGATATAGGGACAGATCATGATGGGTTTCCACCCACGCCGGTGACTTCGGCCTCTTCCACGGTCAAGGTGGATGGTATTCCGCTGGCACGTCAGGGCGATTCATTGGCCCCCCACGACAAGCCCAAACATCCGCCGCACCCTCGTACCATTGCCGCGGGTTCGGGCAGTGTTTTTATCGATGGGAAACCCGCCGCCAGAACCGGCGATGCGGTTGACTGCGGCGGTACTCTGGTGGGCGGTGGCACTGTGAATATTGGTTGAGATCTGAGCGGTAAAAATGGCCCATGGGACTGGCTCGTTGCAGTGGCCTTCTGTATGATGGCGGCCTTGAAAATTCAGTCAGTTCCACAGAGGTATCGAAATGGAAGTCAATCAAGAGCAGAGCCAGCGTCGCGGCGCCAAAAAGATCAGATTTGATAATCAGGAGTTGGTGAAAACCAGCTTTTGGGTCAGCCAAATTTTTATGATTATCGCCACTGTTGCCGGGGTTTATTTGGCGGCGCAGGAAGGTCTGTCACAGGCGATTAAGTTTGATAGCCTGACCAATATGCAGAACAACTATCATCTGCAACATTCTCTCTATGAAGAGCTGAAAGACAATGTCACTGTAATGACAGAGTATGCTGAGCGAATAGAGAAAGAAAAACCTTATAATATCAAAGAATATCATCCAGTTATGGCGGACTTTGTCTGGCAAAACATGAAGTATTCTGCCTACACCCTGGAAACCCCCAGCGATATCCTCTCCGGTGCCCGTCGTTTCTACATGGGCTCTGAAGATATTGTCGGCAAAATTGAACGTAAGTTCTATGGCCCAAGCTTTGGTACCAAACAACTGAGAGTGCTGATTGAAGAGGTCGAAACCAAGACCTTGCCCAAGTTGGAGCAGAGCTATAAGAAGATGGCCGACGAACTGAAACGTGCCGGTATGGATGTAAACTGACAACTCCGGTTGTTGCTTGGGAATCGGCCGACGGATAACTGAGTTTCCCGGACTCACAATGACAGGTTAAATACCATCATTGGGAGTTGCTATGGAAAGGAAATCTGAGCCGGTATCAAACGGCCGTAAAATTCATTTTGACAATAGTGAGCTGGTGAAAACCAGCTTCTGGGTGAGCCAGCTGTTGATGGTGCTGGCAACGGTTTTGGGCGTTTATCTGGCGGCGCAGCAGGGGCTGTCACAGGCGATTAAGTTTGATTCTCTGGTCAATACCCAGAACAACTATCATCTACAACGTGCCTTGTATGACGAAGTGCGGGATAACCTGCAGACGCTGGAAGCCTATATGGCGGACATAGATAAACTCAGACCGCTGGACTTGCGGTCATTGCATCCCCAGCTTAGCGATTTTGTCTGGCAAAACATGTATTACTCGGCCAATGCACTGGAAACACCGGCTGAGATCCTGACCGCTATCCGCAGGTTCAGAATTGAATCTGCCCAGCTGATTGAAAAAATGGAAAAGCAAGAGTTGAGCCGCGGTGTCGGTACAACCAGGTTAAGAGCCTTGGTAGGGAAGATTTCGGCCGATACTCTGCCTAAGCTGCAACTGAGTTTCCAGCGTATGGAGCTTGAGTTGCAGCGTAGTGGCATGGATGTGAATATCACAGAGGAATAATCCATGAGTTTAAAATGTCCCGGGTGTCACAGCGAGTCGATGCGCACCTTTGAGCTTTACGGTGAGCAGGTGGACAGCTGCAATCAATGTGAAGGCATCTGGTTTGACAACGGCGAGCTTAACGGTGCGCTGTCAACAGCCGACAATGGCAACGATCATGTGCGCATCGAGGAGTCGCTGGGGCCGCACCTCGGGCTTTCCAAGCGCCAGTGTATGCACTGTGAAGAACAGATGCACAGATACCATCTGATGGACGGCTATCAGATAGAGCTGGATGTCTGCCACAGTTGCAGTGGGGTTTGGGTCGATAAGGATGAAAGGGATAAGGTGGTGCAATCCCCAAGGCTGCAAGGTCTACTGGCCGAGCTGAATGGCAAGATCAGTGTGAAGACCTGGCTGTTTCAGTTTTTGTCGCAAATGCCGGTGGAGTTTAATCTCAAAACCCGTTCACAACCCGCCATCACCTACCTGCTGCTGGCACTCAATATCATGATCTTTGCCGCCTATGGCACAGACTTGGACATAGCCGATACCGTGTTTGCCAACTTTGCCCTGCGGGCCGATGAGGTGTTGCACGGCAGCCATGTATGGACCCTGTTCAGCCATATGTTCCTTCACGGCGACTGGATTCACCTGGCGGGCAATATGTACTTCCTCTATGTGGTTGGCGACAATCTGGAAGACGCCTTGGGACGCATGAGATTCCTTGGGCTTTATCTGCTTTGTGGCCTAGCGGCTGCGGCGGTGCAGATTATTGCTGATCCCGGCTCCAATATCCCTATGGTGGGTGCCAGTGGTGCCATTGCCGGCCTGTTTGGTATGTATCTATTGTGGTTCCGTCATGCCAGCCTGACCTTTATGTTTGTTATCTACCAGAAGAAGCTGTCGCCTATGGCTTTCTTTGCCATCTGGCTGGTATTCAACGTGGTTGGTTTGATGATGGCCGGTGAAGGCGTGGCTTACTGGGCTCATATCGGTGGCTTTGCCATGGGACTTATCCTGGGGTTTGGCCTCAAATCCAGAGTGATGCAGCAAAATCCCTTGCTGGCGATGCTTAATGAGCCAGAGGTGAAGATCCGTCGCTGAGTTTCAGTTAGGTTCGTAGGTAAGGTGCGAATAAGTCCTCGTGGCACTCTCTGATGCAGAGAGTGGCTTGCACAGCAATTGGCGTTCAAGGCATCCGACTGAAGGCATGCCGGGGCCTGTCGAAGTCGGCCTTCTCTAATAAACCCCGGTCAGTTCTCTGAGCGGGGTTTATTTTTTACCGCTGAAAAATATTGCGCTTTTTTCCAAGGCAGTGTTATTGTCGGCAAATGGGTGTTTTGAGATCTGGATCACAGATGAGCCGAATCGAGAGGTGGTTTGCATTATTGCTGGTCAGTATTTTGCTGACGGGCACTCTTGCTGCTATCCCTAAGGCCCATTCTCAGCAGGTTTCTCTGGTACCGGTTTCAGCCTCAATACCTCTGGCGGTGCAGGGAGATAATTCCCAAGGCCTGTTCCTCAAGACGCTGACAGATTCTCAGGAGCCGACGCTTCCGAAACAGAAATCTACTCATCTGGCGCCTTCGGCCGAGTTGGTACTGCGCTTGCCGTCGCTGGAGTCATTGCAATCCCATGCACTGCATGTATTTCCTCAGGCACAGACCCGCGCACCGCCATTAGACCTCATTTGAAAACCGTCTTTCGGGTTCGCACTAATGCGAAGCCCGGCAACCCAGTTTCCAAGTGAGGTAACAATATGAAAACACTTCATCCTTTTGCGATTGCCAGCAACGACAGGCTGCAAGCCTCTGCTTTAGCCAATCAACTCAACCCTTATGACAATGCCTTCGAGGCCATGATGGACTTCAGCCACAGTGCACGTATGGTCATCAGTGCCGATATGCCGGCGCCTGATGCCTCAGCCCTGATGCAGAGTGAACACAGCGCATTGCACTTTGTCATTAATGCCCGTCATGAAATGCTGGGTATTATCACCCAGGAGCTGTTGGCGCCGGACAATCTGCTCAAGCTTGTCGACAAGGCCCATCAACCTTCCTCCTGGACGGTATTTGATTTGATGCTGCCAAGAGAGCAACTGCAGGCACTGGCCTATGATGAGGTTGCCAACGCCAGTGTCGCCGATGTGTTGCAGAGCCTGCGTCACAGCCGCGAGAACTATTTTGTTGTGGTCGATACCCAGACCCATCAGATCCGCGGATTGTTAAGCCTGGCCGATATCAGCCATCGTTTGAATGTCGGCCAGTTTAGGGAAGATAAGGGTGGCAATCTGCTGAATATTCTGCGGCAGATAAACACCAGTCATGGCCTGGTTCAGCAGATAGCCTGATTTCGGCGCTGTTTCCAATATTTTGATCGATAAAGGTCCGGTAGCCTTGGCGCGCCGGGCCTATTACTGCAGTTCCCACCACTCCCAGCTTTCCAGTTGATAGGCTTCGGCCAGTTCCAGCGCCTTGGCATGAGCTGCTTTTGCCCCAAGGCTGTCGCCTTCAGCCGCCAGTGCCAGGCTCAGTTGTTGCTGCCAATCAGCCTGGGTTGCGCCCGCTTTTGAGGTCATCAGCAAGAGTTCCTTGGCCAGCTTAAACTCGCCCCGGTTGTTGAGCACTTTGGCAAAGCCGGCACTCAGCTCTGCAAGATCCTCTGGAAACTGCTTCTTGGCCAGGTTGAGCACTTCGGCCATCTTTGATTTCTGCTCGCTGTAATAGAGGTACTTTCCCAAGGTGTAGGCCTGCAGCCAGTCGAAATGAAAGCCGCTCCAAAGTGTTTTCTTGGCCTCAAAGTGCGCCAGTACCGCTTCATAATCGCCAAGCTGCATCAAGGGGCCAACATCGGTAAAGTAACCTGGCGTCAGGCTTTCCAGACCGGCAAGCAGCGCCGGCATGGCGGTGCTGTAGTGCGTCTCTGAGGGAAAGAAACGGTAGTCGAAGTGCCATTCGGACGCCTGCTCAGCGAGCAGTTTTCTGAATTCATCCACACCCATGCCTTGCTCGTTGGCCAGAGAGAGAAAAAGCCTGGGGTAGGCCGATGTCTGCCTAGGCTGTTTCAGCCAAGGAGCTGCCCGCTCAAGCAGCGCCATATTGTCGTACCAGATGCTGGGACTCATGGCGAGAAAAGCACTGAAAGGACTCTTGGATTGCAACATCATCTGCAGGCTCAGCAAGCCCCCCAGAGAATAACCGGCAAGGGCATTGTGGCCCGAGGTGCGGTAGTGTTTGTCGATATAGGGCACGAGTTCCTGTTGCAGGTGGGCGAGCATTTTGTCGCTGCCGCCAAATTCTGCGCCCTCAGCCGATGGCCAGGTGGTGGAGTAGAGGTAGTCTTTCTGCCCCTGCATGGCGATACCCACTACTATCATGGGCGGTATCTTGCCCATTCTGGCGAGGTTATTGACCGCAGCAGAGACATGGCGGAATTGGAAGTCGGCATCGACGATATAGAGCACGGGATAACGGCGACCACTGTCTTGGGTGGCATGGTAGCGTTCCGGCAAGGACAGCATCCAGCGCCGCTCGCTTTGGTAGACCTTGGATGCCAGAGTATCACTGTAGCCATAGAGCAAAGGCTCTGGCTTGGCCAGGGCAACTGAACTTAAAAGAAGTGCCGGCAATAAAGCCAGCAGCGGCAGCCTGAGTTTCATGGTTCATCCTTGGTTGTTTTTTAATTTTGTACCTGAATAAACTCCTGGAGGAAAGTGGCTATAGGCACGACCACTGGCAGAGGCAAGCACAAGGCAAAAGAAGAGGGAGCCATCAGGCTCCCTCTGTTAGTCATGCTGTAGCTGCGATAGGCCGCTTAGAGTGATTTCAAAATCGCTTCTACGCTGGCCTTGGCATCGCCGAACAACATCTGGGTGTTGTCTTTGAAGAACAGTGGGTTCTGCACCCCGGCATAACCTGTGTTCATCGAGCGTTTGAAGCCGATGACATTGCGGGCCTTCCACACTTCCAGTACCGGCATGCCGGCGATTGGGCTGGAAGGATCTTCAGTGGCCGCCGGGTTAACCGTATCGTTGGCACCTATCACCAGTACTGTATCTGTGTCTTCGAAATCATCATTGATCTCGTCCATCTCCAGCACTATGTCATAAGGCACTTTGGCCTCGGCCAACAGCACGTTCATATGGCCCGGCAGACGCCCGGCAACCGGGTGGATACCGAAGCGCACCTTAACCCCCAGATTACGCAGTTTCTGGGTGATCTCGGCCACGGGATACTGTGCCTGGGCTACTGCCATGCCGTATCCGGGGGTGATGATCACTGAGCTGGAGTTTTTCAGCAGCTCGGCCACATCCTCGGCCGTGGTTTCACGGTATTCGCCCATCTCTTCATCACCGCTGGAAACGGCGCCATCGGTACCGAAACCGCCGGCAATCACAGAGATAAAGGAACGGTTCATCGCCTTACACATGATGTAAGACAGGATGGCACCGGAAGAACCCACCAGGGCACCTGTGACGATCAGCAGGTCGTTGGACAACATAAAGCCCGCCGCTGCAGCCG
The DNA here is from genome assembly GCF_028823715.1 of Shewanella sp. K8. Lineage (NCBI taxonomy): Bacteria > Pseudomonadati > Pseudomonadota > Gammaproteobacteria > Alteromonadales > Shewanellaceae > Shewanella > Shewanella sp. K8. The sequence goes on along the minus strand of NZ_JAPEHY010000025.1, from coordinate 63,106 downwards.
CCCAGCCAGAGTAGGAGTTGAGCATGGATACCACAACCGGCATGTCGGCGCCGCCTATGCTGGCTACCAGGTGCCAACCAAAGGCAAAGGCTATCAGTGTCATGATAAGCAGAGGCCAGATACTGCCACCTACGTTGACGAAGTAAATCATCAGCAGCAGGGATACCACAACCGCCAGCAGGTTGAGCTTGTGGCGATGAGGCAACATCATCGGCTTGGAGGAGATTATGCCTCTGAGTTTTCCGAATGCGACTACTGAGCCGGTGAAGGTCACGGCACCGATGAAGATCCCCAGGAAGACTTCCACCAGGTGGATGTTGAGCATGGCGCCTGTCATGGGCTCATGGGCTGCCGAGGCGGCGGCTTGCTCTATGGCTGCCCTGGCGGCTTCCAGAGTGGCATTGAGGTCATTACCGACAGTGACTATCACTTCGTTCATCGCCTGTGGGTGCAGGCCGAGGAAAGAGTTGAAACCCACCAATACGGCGGCCATACCCACAAAGCTGTGGAGAATGGCGACCAGCTCAGGCATTTCTGTCATCTCAACCTTGAGCGCCAGACGAATACCTATGGCACCGCCTATCACCATGGCGAGAATGATCCAGTGAACACCATTGGTTTCAGGATTCAGTATGGTAGCGATCAAAGCGATCGACATCCCTATGATCCCAAACAGGTTTCCATTTTTTGCAGACTCCTGCTTCGATAAGCCGGCGAGGCTTAAGATGAAGAACAGGGCCGCTATGATATAGGCTGCTGTTACCAGTCCTTGAGACACGATATACCCCCTTAATCCTTACGGAACATCTTCAGCATGCGCTGGGTGACGGTAAAGCCACCGAAGATGTTGATACTGGCAATCAGCACGGCGATAAATGCCAGTGCGGTCATCAGAGCTGAGCCCTGGCCAACCTGCAGCAGTGCACCTACCACAATAATGCCGGAAATAGCGTTGGTGACTGACATCAATGGCGTATGCAGCGCATGAGTCACGTTCCAAACCACGTAGTAACCCACCACACAGGCGAGCACGAATACAGTAAAGTGCGACAGGAACTCAGCCGGAGCCACCGAGGCTACGGCACCGAAGGCGGCCACACCCAGAGCGCCCAAAATATACTTGAGCTTGGATGGCACTTTCTCTTCTGCTTTTTTCGGCTCAACTTTGGCTGCCGGTTTCTTGGGCGCCGCGGTCACAGAGATCTGTGGTGGCGGGAAGGTGACTTCACCGGCCTTGACGACCGTCATGTTGCGCATCACCACGTCTTCGAAGTCTATGTTGGCGTTGCCGTCTTTCTCCTTGCACATCAACTTCATCAGGTTCACCAGGTTGGTGCCGTAAAGCTGGGATGACTGTGCCGGTAAACGCCCTGGCAGATCTGTGTAACCTATGACTTTAACGCCATTGTCGGTCACAAAGAGTTCGCCGCTTTTGGTGTATTCGCAGTTGCCACCGGTGGCGGCCGCCAGGTCCACTATCACTGAGCCCGGCTTCATGGAGTCGACCATCTCTTTGGTGATGAGCTTGGGCGCAGGCTTGCCTGGAATCAGTGCGGTGGTGATGATGATATCCACTTCCTTGGCTTGCTCGGCGAACAGCGCCATTTCAGCCTTGATGAATTCATCAGACATCACTTTGGCATAGCCATCGCTGGAAGAGCCGTCTTCCCCGCCGAAGTCCAGCTTAAGGAACTCACCGCCCATGGACTCGATCTGCTCGGCCACTTCCAGACGGGTATCGAAGGCGCGTACTATGGCGCCCAATGAACCGGCGGCACCAATGGCGGCAAGACCGGCAACCCCGGCACCTATCACTAACACCTTGGCCGGTGGGACTTTACCCGCGGCAGTGATTTGGCCGGTAAAGAAGCGGCCAAACTCGTGGGCAGCTTCCACTACGGCGCGATAACCGCCGATATTGGCCATGGAGGAGAGGGCGTCAAGGGACTGGGCACGGGAGATCCGCGGCACCATGTCCATTGCCATCACGTTGATGTTGCGTTGTGACAGCTTTTCCACCAACTCAGGATTCTGGGCCGGCCAGATAAAACTTATCAGGGTGGCACCATCTTTGATTTGGCTGATTTCATCTTCGGTTGGCGCGTTGACCTTAAAGATCAAGTCGGCCTGCCATACATTCGGTACCACACTGGCACCGGCGGCTTCGAAGGCGGCATCACTGAAGCTGGACAGCGCACCCGCGTCTGCTTCCACTGCCACTTCAAAGCCGAGTTTTTTAAGTTGCTCTACCGTTGCCGGGGTCGCAGCGACCCGGGTTTCACCGGCGAGACTCTCTCTCGGTATTCCAATCTGCATGACTATTCCCTGATGGTTGATAAACAAAATTCACCCCGCCAAAACTCCGCTGGCAGAGTGAAAGAATGCAAGTCTGTTGACCTGGACTCGGGGACTGGTCTTTCCCTTCCATTGGGGACTTCCTGAAATCTTCTCAGGAACCAAGCCCGCTCATGAATGAAATCCTGGGTGTGGGGTACAGATATTCCCTTCATGGCACCTAGCGTGCTTTTGGCATTGTCGCAAGTCTTTCAATGGAAACAAGCTCATATTCTTCATGTGGTGTGTTTCTCCACTGGTCAGAGCAAATTCTTTGCGCCAGGCCACACTTTTGTAGCTTAATTTTTATACCATGCATATTCCTTATTGATATAAAAAATTAAATATTATTCTTTTTTGCTTTTCGATGGCGGGGCTAAGCTTGCTGACATTACTCTGTCACCGGGCCGTCTCAATGTTACTGAAAGAACTCTCTTCACTGGCTTCGCCACTCTCAGCGCCACAAGTGGATAAGCTTAAACAACTCACCGCCGAGCTCAGCCCGCTGCAGCTGGCATGGGTCAGTGGTTATCTGGCCGCCAGCGCTCAGGGGCAGGAGGGCGCTCCCCCCCAAAGCCAGAGCGGGCAAACTCTGACCATACTCTATGGCAGTCAGACGGGCAATGGCCGGGGTATCGCCAAGGCGTTGGCCGCCAAGGCCCAGAGTCTGGGCTATGGAGTTAACCTGGCATCTATGGGCGAATACAATGTCCGTAACCTCAAGCAGGAAACCCTGCTGGTGGCCGTAGTGAGTACCCATGGTGAAGGTGAAGCTCCCGATGATGCCATTGAGCTGCACAAGTTTCTCGGCTCCAAACGTGCCCCCAAGCTGGATAAGCTTCAGTATGCGGTTCTCTCTCTGGGAGATTCCTCCTATGAGTTTTTCTGCCAGACAGGCAAAGACTTCGATGCCCGCCTGAGTGCCCTCGGGGCCAAGCCTTTACTGCCGAGAGTGGACTGTGATGTGGACTATCAGTCACAGAGCGACAACTGGCAAACCGAACTCCTCGAGCGGGTTAAGCCTCTGTTGCAGGTGGCCGATGGCGCTGCGACCAATGTAGTGTCTATCAATGCCGCCAATGCAGGTATCAATAGCAATACCGGCCTGGAGTATGACAAGCAAAACCCCTACAGCGCCGAAGTGATAGTCAGCCAGAAACTGACGGGCCGCGATTCACTCAAGGATATCCGTCATCTGGAAATCGATTTGGGCGAGTCGGCCATCAGCTATCAGGCGGGTGATGCGCTGGGGGTCTATTTCCATAACGATGAGGCTCTGGTGGCCGAAATTCTCGAGGCGCTGGCGCTGGAGCCGGATACCCGGGTCCAGCTTGGCGCCGAGTCTTTGGAGCTGCGTGATGCCTTGATTGAGCACAAAGAGCTGACCCAACTCTATCCAGGTCTGGTGCAGTTTTGGGCCGAAACCGTACAGAGCGACGAGCTGCTTACTATTAGCCAAGACAAGGAGCAGACCCGGCGGTTTATTCTCAGCCACCAACTGGTGGACCTGGTGAAACGTTATCCTCTCAATGGCGCCAAGCTGGATTCGGCCCAGGCTCTGTTGGACAAGCTTCGCCCCATTACCCCAAGGCTATACTCCATTGCCTCGAGTCAGAGTGAAGTGGAGTCCGAAGTGCATCTCACAGTGGCGCTGGTGGAAGAGGAGCGTGATGGCCAACGCCGTTTCGGCGCCGCATCTCACTTCCTGGCCCGGGCCGAGGAGGGCGCTCAGGTGCGGGTGTATGTGGAACCCAACAAGCACTTCCGCCTGCCCGAAGACCCACAGACGCCTGTGATCATGATAGGCCCGGGAACCGGTGTCGCGCCATTTCGGGCCTTCATGCAGCAAAGAGTGGCCGAGGGCGTGGCAGGCGACAGCTGGCTGTTCTTCGGTAATCCCCATTTCGAGCAGGATTTTCTCTATCAGACCGAGTGGCAACAGTACCTCAAGAGTGGTGCCCTGAGCCGGATCTCGCTGGCCTTCTCCCGGGATCAAGCGGAGAAAGTCTATGTTCAGCACAAGATTAAACAACAGGCCAAAGAGCTGTGGCAGTGGCTTGAGCGCGGGGCTCATATCTACCTGTGCGGCGATGCCGAGCGAATGGCCAAAGATGTGCACCAGGCACTGCTGGAAGTGGCCATGGAGCAAGGCGGTTTGACGAGCGAGGCGGCCGAAGCGTTTCTCGATCAACTGCGCAGCGCCAAGCGTTACCAGAAAGATGTCTACTGAGCTGAAGAACCTAGGAATAAAGAGATAAGGCCATGAGTGAGCAGAAATTATCCGCCAACGAGCATATCAAGACCGACAGTGACTATCTGCGCGGCACTATACGCGAGGGCCTGGGCACGGAAGTGACAGGCGCCTTCAGCGACGACGATCAGCAGTTGATCAAGTTTCACGGTTTCTATCAGCAGGACGACAGGGATCTGCGCAACGAGCGTAAGGAGCAAAAGCTCGAGCCGCTGTACAGCTTTATGCTGCGTGCCCGGGTGCCGGGTGGTGTCTGTACTCCAGAGCAGTGGCTGGGCGTGGACAAGATAGCCTCGGAGCTGACCAGCTCCAACAGCATACGTTTGACGACCCGGCAGACATTTCAGTATCACGGCATCCCCAAGCGCAACCTGAAAACCATTATTCAGGGGCTGGACCGGGAAGCGCTGGACTCGATTGCCGCCTGTGGTGATGTGAACCGCAACGTCATGTGTAACCCCAACCCGGTAGAGTCCAAGCTGCATCAGCAGGCTTATTTCTGGGCCAAGAAGTTGTCGGATCATCTGCTGCCGCACACCCGTGCCTATGCCGAAATTTGGCTCGATGAGGAGAAGCTGCTCAGCACAGAAGACGAGCAGCCAGCCAAGGTCGAGCCTGTGTACGGCAAGACCTACCTGCCGCGTAAGTTCAAGATGGCGGTAGCTGTGCCACCGGACAACGACGTGGATGTTTACACCAATGACCTGGGTTTTATTGCCGTGGCGCAAGAGGGCGAGCTGGTGGGCTTCAATCTGGTGGCCGGTGGCGGTATGGGCTCGACCCATGGCGAAGTGGAAACCTTCCCGCGGCTGGCCGATGACTTTGGTTTTATCAAGGCCGAAGACACCATTAAGTTTGCCGAGGCCGTGATGACGGTGCAGCGCGATTGGGGTAACCGCAGCAATCGTAAACGCTCCCGTCTCAAATACACCATAGTGGATCACGGCTTTGAGGCCTTTAAGGCCGAGGTTGAGAAGCGCGCCGGGGTTAAGTTCGCCCCCAAGCGTGAGGTGGTCATAGGGGATCGCGGCGACAGATACGGTTGGGTTAAAGGCATAGACAACCACTGGCATCTGACCCTGTTTATCGAAGGTGGCCGGGTGAAGGATACCCAGGGTAAGTTGTTGCAGACCGGGCTTCGGGAAATCGCCAAGATACATAAGGGCGATTTTCGGATGACTTCCAACCAGAACATCATCATCGCCAAAGTGGCGGATGAGGATAAGGCTGAAATCGAAGCACTGGCACGTAAGCATGGCCTGATGGGGCAGGTGATCACCGCAACCCGTGGCCATTCTATCGCCTGTGTGGCGCTGCCGACCTGCGCCCTGGCCATGGCCGAAGCCGAGCGTTATTTCCCCGAGTTTATCGACCATGTGGATGCGCTGCAGGCCAAGCACGCCATAGGTGAGCAGGCGATAGTAGTGCGCATGACGGGCTGCCCCAACGGCTGTGCCCGCCCCTTTGCCGCCGAAATCGGTTTTGTGGGCAAGGCTCCCGGGCGCTACAACATGTATCTGGGCGCCAGCTTTGAAGGCACCAGATTGAACAAGATGTACCGTGAAAATATTCAGGAAGCCGAGATCCTCAGCGAGCTCGATGCCCTGTTTGGTCGCTATGCCGCCGAGCGCGAAACCGGCGAGAGTTTCGGTGATTTCACGGTGCGCGCCGGAATAGTAAAACCTGTATTGGACGCAGCGAGGGACTTTCATGGCTGATACCACAAGTTTATTGCACAGCGCCGAGGCGCTGCTGGCCTTGCTGGATGCGCCGGCCTCTGAGCAGCAAAGCGCCCTGGCTGCCATCAATGACTATCTTGCAAGATTGAGTGCCGAGGAGCGGATCCAATGGGCCCTGGCCTATCTGCCCGGGAGCCATGCCTTGTCGTCCAGCTTTGGTATTCAGGCGGCAGTGATGCTGCATCTGGTGAACTCGGTGCAGCAAGACACGCAAGTGATCTTGACCGACACCGGCTACCTGTTTCCCGAGACCTACCGTTTTATCGATCAACTGACAGAACGACTCGGACTCAATCTCAAGGTCTATCGGGCCGAGACGAGCGCTGCCTGGCAGGAGGCCAGATTCGGTAAGCTTTGGCAGCAGGGGCTTGAGGGGCTGGAGCAATATAATCGCATCAACAAGGTGGAACCGATGCAGCGGGCACTGGCTGAGCTGGAAGTTGGCACCTGGTTTGCCGGTTTGCGCCGTTCCCAGGCATCGACCCGGGAAGGGTTGCCGATTTTGGCCATCCACGGCAAGCGCTACAAGATGTTGCCGATTATCGAGTGGAGCAACAAACAGGTGCATGAGTATCTCAAACGCTATGACTTGCCCTATCACCCCCTCTGGGAGCAGGGTTATGTCTCTGTGGGCGATACCCATTCAAGCAAGCCCCTGGAACTGGGGATGACGGAAGAAGAGACTCGTTTCAACGGGCTAAAACGCGAGTGTGGATTGCACTACGAGATCTGATTTGTGGCCGCTGTCATCAGCGGCTTTTTTTTGCTTGTGGACAAGTTGAAATGATTGTCATCTTGTGGTCATCTTGGGGCATTAGTCTTGGCAATTCTGATTGTTAATGCCTTTGGATAATCGGACCTCATACTTTAGTACATATTTGTTCACAGGGTTATGCACAGGATGTTTTTCTGGTTTATAATCCAAAGTTCCCGCTGGGGAAAGTGTGATATGCCATTCTGTATCGGGTGTTTTTATGAAACATCGGCTTAGCGGCAGGCAGTGAGGTCGGCAATACACATCAAGACGGCTCGCCCTTATGGCATCGGTTGCCCAGGTTTTTCAGCAGTCGGTCGCGAGTGACCCCGAGCTTTGATTGGCTTGCTGGCGCAGCTTCAAAGCACTCTCCGTGTCCCGGATAGCCCGATCACCCTTTCATGGGGCTATCCGGGAATTGTTTCTTCCTTGCTTCAATCCTCTTTGACTCAATCTCCCGCAGGCTTTTATCCCTGCTTGGCTTGTTACTGCTGATCTTTCTCTGCTTGGCCGTCCTCTGCCTGAGTGGTCTCTGTCTGAGTGTCCCCGGATTGCCCCTCTGCAGAATGCTGCAGGCTTTGCTCCGGGGAGATGAGAGACAGCAATCCCTGCCATTGCAAGGGTTCATCTGTTGGCAGTTGCAGATCCGGCTCTGTGCCAACTCCGGAAAGCAACTGGCCATAGCCGTCATAGCCAAGCGAGGCGCTGATACTCAGTTGCAGGCCACTGGCCGGCAGGGTGAAATGATGCAAACGCCCCAGATCGCCACGGGTCGGCTCGCCCACCAACAGCGCCCTGCGCCAGCGTTTGGCTGCATAGGCAATCCATTCACACTCCTGGCGGCAATCCGGGCCAATAAGCAGTACCAGGCGTCCCGAGTCAGGCACAGGCGCAGCAGCCAGCTTGGGGATAGGGCGGGCATACCAGTTACTCAGGCTGGGCAGGGGCTGATTGTCCAGCGCGGCCAGCACCGGCGGAAACGGCGCGAATTGAGTGAGCGGCTCAAAGTGCAGTGGCCGCAGAAAGTCGCGCCGTAGCTGCGGTGAGCGGCGGTAGCGGCCATAGCCCAGAGGTTGGCTGCTGAGCCCATTGTGATAGTTGCCGAGAAATTGCAGCAGGCTGTCGCTGAAGCCTCGGGCGTGGCGCAGATCCAGCACCAGGGTGTGATTGCTCATCGCGCGCAGCAGATCTTGTTGCAGCTGAGGATCTGTCTCTATCGCGTTGAGATCCGTCAGACTAAACAGGGCTGTGTCAGGCGCCAATTGTTGCCAGCTGGCCAGAATGGATAAAGGGGCACTGCGAAACTGCAGCGGTACTTTCACCTCTATGTTTTGTGGCTGGAGAGCGGCGCCATAGAGAGTCAGCAGCACCTCTTCTTTGACCCTGAGTCCCATCTCCCGCCGCAGCAGATCCAGCTGTTGCAGCCAGGGCATCTGCATCTGCACGCTATTTTGCTGCTCCGGTGGCAGGAAGCGATTGGCAATCTTCTGCCAATGGCTGATGGGCAGGCCGTCGATATGGCTGATAAAAGGCGTGTCACTTTGAAGGGGCTCGTCTCTGTCATTGAGGGCCAGCCACTTGTCTTCCATGGGCCTGAGCCTGAGGGGCAAGACGCCGGAAGGCAGCGCCGCTTGGCTGAGTCGAATACCCGGGTCTTTCAACTCTCCCAGCAGCTTGTTGACTTCGGCGGTAAAACGGTTGATGGCAATGCTGTCTCGGTATTCCTGTTTCAGCCGTTGCAGCCGTTTCTCGAGCCGGGATTCAATGTCCGGATCCAGCACCATAAAGGCCGAATGCTGCTGCAATTGTTTGAGCAGCACAGTCAGATCGGCCTTCATTTGCCTCTGGCTAAGCTGCTCTTTTTTCGGTGGTTCCGGTAGCAGGAATCGTCCCAACTGCAGACTGGAAATCAGCAGCAGGAGAATAAAACAGCTAACCACTTCACGGAATCCCGGCTTCATATCACTCCCTGATATCAGCCTCTGAACCAAGAGATGGCGCAGAGGCAGTCATCGAGTTTGTTCTTGGCGGCTCAAAGAATATCGTTGATGGCGACACCTATGCCTATACGCTGGTTATGGGCGTTATAGTCGATAAGGCTTTCGCCGTAGCCATTGAAGTATTGTGCATACAGACGCAGGTTACCCAAGATGGGGTAACTCCAGGTAAATTCCACTGCGCCGCGGTTGGGGCTTTGCAGATTGTTACGCAACATCAGGCTGAATCTGTGGTCGTCTATGCCGTAGACACCTGTCAGCTCGAAGTGGCCGAGATAATCACTGATATCCGGGTTGTCGTCGCCACGGGGATCGCCCTCATATTCTTTTTCACTTTCCGGGATCCGCCACCACACCTTGGCCGCCAGCGCTATAGGGCCCTTGTCGAACACCATGGTGCCGTAAATGCGGTTCCAACTGCGGGAGAGATCGCCTGACTTGCCATTGGATTGATGCACGGCGCCAAAGCCCCAGAAGGAGTTGGTGAAGCCGGCTATTTTCCAGTCGTTGTTGAACAGCATAAAGAGTTCGGGTTCGTGGTTGGTTTCCCGAAACGGCGAGGAGATATCCTTGTTGTATACCTGCCACCAGGATTGGTTGGTATAGGCGAAAAACAGGTGACCATTGTCGCCAAACACGTTGTACATCAGCGGGAATTTAAAGCTTATCTGAAACTTGGCTTCATATTCGTCCAGGGTATAACCCTCTTCAGCCGCTTCCGCCGCAAAGGGAGTCATATTGGGTGACGGGTTATAGGTGACCGGCAGTATATAGTTGACCTTGTGTGGAGTGATCACAAAGGGCCGCTCTGAGGTTTCCAACTCCTCTTTTACCCTCTGATCGACCAGCGAAGGCTTGCTGTCTTCGGCGGCATAGAGTTGGCTGGTCGGCAGTATTGCCAGGGCCAAGGTCAGGCCGCTGAGGCTGGAACGGATTTTGGTATACATATTCTTCCCTGTTGTCTCTGAGGCTTGATGGAGTGCCCGGCTGTTGCTTCGGCTTGAGAGTGTAACATCCCGGCTTTACTGTGCACATTCCCATCCCAAGCCGTTGTCACCGAGATAAAACTATAATTTTTTGCCATAAGTTAGTGCCAAAAGCGGCAGTAGACAATAGGAAATTTCAGCAATCCACTTCCGCTTTGATTTTGTAATCTATTGAAAATAAAAAGTAATGTTTTTTATTAACAGATTTCTCAGTCTCCGGGCGCTTTCTTGTTACCGCGATTCTTGTCTATATATCTAAAAGTAATAACAACTAATGATTCTCTATTTATAGTGGAATATAACTAGCCGCTATATTGCTTACATCAGCAAGATGGGGAATAGCGCATGGAATTACTGACACTGCCCGGCAAGCGGGCCAAGGGCAAAGTTTATCTGCTTGGAGCCGGTCCCGGCGATCCTGAGCTATTGACCGTCAAGGCTTGGCACCTGCTGCAGCGCGCCGATGTGGTGCTGTTCGATGCCTTGGTCAGTCCCGAGATCCTGGCGCTGATCCCCGAAGGTGCCGAGCGCATCGCCGTGGGCAAACGGGCCGGTGAGCACAGTGCTTCTCAGAGTGAAATCAACCGTTTGTTGCTGACCAAGGCTTTTACCCGCCAAACCGTGGTCAGGCTCAAAGGGGGCGATCCCTTTATCTTCGGTCGCGGCGGCGAGGAGTTGCAGACTCTGGCACAGGCCGGCGTCGCCTTCGAAGTGGTGCCGGGCATCACGGCCGCCAGCGGTACCGCCGCCTATGCGGGTATTCCCTTGACCCACAGGGATTTTGCCCAAGGGGTCAGCTTTATTACCGGTCATTGCCAGCTGCAAAACCGCCCCATGGATTGGCAAGGCTATGCCAACCCGGCCAACACCCTGGTGGTGTACATGGGGATCCTCAATGCCGGGCTCATTCAGCAACAACTGATTGCCCATGGTCGCAGCCCGCAGACGCCGGTGGCCATAGTATCCAAGGCCACGACCAGACAGCAGCAGCTTGTTATCGGCACTCTGGAGCAGTTGCAAACCCTGGCTCAGGACCCGCGGGTAGTGATGCCGGCGCTGATGATCATAGGCGAAGTCGTCGCTCTGGCAGACAGCCTCAGCTGGTTTGAACCCGAGGCGGCAAATAATGACCTGCAACTACAACATGATGCTGCTACAGCACTTTGAATCAATTGGAGAAATAAGATGTCAGGGCCAGTGTTGAGTCACCTTGAACAGTTGGAAGCCGAGAGCATCCAGATCTTTCGCGAAGTTGCCGCCGAATTCGACAACCCGGTGATGTTGTACTCCATCGGCAAGGATTCTTCCGTGCTGTTGCATCTGGCGCGCAAGGCCTTCTATCCGGGCAAGATCCCATTCCCCTTGCTGCATGTGGATACCGACTGGAAGTTTCGCGAGATGATACGTTTTCGTGATCAGGCGGCCAAGAAGTACGGCTTCGAGCTTCTGGTGCACAAGAACCCGCAAGGCCTGGCGATGGGCATGAATCCCTTTACCTTTGGCTCGGCCAAGCACACAGACGTGATGAAGACCGAAGGCCTGAAACAGGCCCTGGATAAATACGGTTTCGATGCCGCCTTTGGCGGCGCCCGCCGCGACGAGGAGAAGTCCCGCGCCAAGGAGCGTGTCTATTCCTTTCGCGATCGCCATCACCGCTGGGATCCCAAGAACCAGCGCCCCGAGCTGTGGCATACCTATAACGGTCAGGTCAACAAGGGGGAGAGCATCAGGGTCTTCCCGCTCTCCAACTGGACCGAGTTGGATATTTGGCAATACATCTATCAGGAAAACATCGACATAGTGCCGCTCTATTTTGCCGAGCAGCGCCCTGTGGTGAAGCGCGATGGCAGCCTGATCATGGTCGATGACGAGCGGATGCCGCTCAATGAAGGCGAAGTGCCCGAGTATCGCCGGGTGCGTTTTCGCACTCTGGGGTGTTATCCCTTGACCGGCGCCATAGAGTCCAGTGCCGCGACACTGGCAGAGATTATCGAAGAGATGTTGCTGTCCCGCTCCAGTGAGCGTCAGGGACGGGTCATCGACAGGGATTCGTCCGGGTCGATGGAAAAGAAAAAGCGTGAGGGGTATTTCTAATGTCGGTTGCACAACAAGTCAATGAGCAGGGTATAGAGCAATATCTTAAAAATCAGCAGCATAAATCGCTTTTGAAGTTTCTGACCTGTGGTTCCGTGGATGACGGCAAGTCAACCCTGATAGGCCGTTTGCTGCACGACAGCGCCCAGATCTATGAAGATCAACTGGCGGCACTGCACAAGGATTCCAAGAGCCATGGCACCACGGGCGAAGCCGTGGATCTGGCTTTGCTGGTGGATGGCCTGCAGGCCGAGCGCGAGCAGGGGATCACCATAGATGTGGCCTATCGTTATTTCTCTACCGAGAAGCGCAAGTTCATCATTGCCGACACTCCCGGGCATGAGCAGTACACCCGCAATATGGCGACCGGCGCTTCCAACTGCGATCTGGCGATTATTCTGATCGACGGTCGCTACGGGGTGCAGACCCAGACCCGCAGGCACAGCTTTATCTGCTCTCTCTTGGGGATCAAGCAGTTCATCGTGGCCGTCAACAAGATGGATCTGCTGGATTTCAGTGAGGAGCGTTTCGAGGCGATCAAGGCCGACTATCTGGCGTTTGCCGGCCAGTTACAGCTGGACGATATCCGCTTTGTACCGCTGTCGGCACTCGATGGCGACAACCTGGTGAACCGCTCGGCGCGCACCCCTTGGTATCAGGGCGAAACCCTGCTTGCCATGCTGGAGAGTGCGCCTGTGACCGGCTTTAACCACGCCTTTGATGCCCGCTTCCCGGTGCAGTATGTCAGCCGTCCCAACCTGGACTTCCGCGGTTTTGCCGGTACTTTGGCCTCCGGCAGTCTGCAAGTTGGCCAGAGGGTCAAGGTGCTGCCTTCGGGGAAAGAGTCGACTATCGCCTCGATTGTTACCTTCGATGGTGAGCTCAAGCAGGGCTATGCCGGCCAGGCATTGACCCTGACCCTGAGTGATGAGATAGATATCAGCCGCGGCGATGTGATAGTGCCGGCGGCGAGCCCTGTGGGCGTTTCCAACCGACTGCTGGCCAAGGTGGTGTGGATGCACGAGCAGCCGCTGACACCCGGCAAGCAGTACAACATCAAGCTGGGAACCAAAAAGGTGCCCGCCAGTGTCAGCCGCATACTGCACAGCATAGATGTGAATACCCTGGCACAGGACAGTGTTGCCGAGCTGAGCCTCAACACCATAGCCCTGGTTGAGCTGGAGCTGAGTGAGGCCGTGGTGTTCGATGCCTATAGTGACAATCGCGATACCGGCGGTTTTATCTTTATCGATCGCATCAGCAATGTCACTGTCGGTGCCGGTATGGTGCAGCAGGCGCTTGAGGAAACTGAAAAAACGACCCATTTCAGTGAGTTTGAATTGGAACTCAATGCCTTGATCCGCAAGCATTTCCCCCATTGGCAGGCGCTGGATATCCGCGCTCGGGGAGACTGAATTGTCTGAAACCTGGATCCTGGGGTTAATACTGCTCGCGCTGGTGGCCGGACTCGTCAGTGGTCTGGCATCACCGGCCATGCTGTTTACCATAGCGGCGCTGCTCAGTTACCTCTTGGGTATGCTGGAGCTTGAGTCGCTGCTGGGCAGTTTTACCAACGCCAGTCTGGTGACTCTGGTGCTTCTGGTGCTGGCAACCACGGCACTGGAGAAGACGCCCTTGCTCGGTAGGCTCAGCCAGGTCATAGGCTCAGGCTCCTTGGGGCTGACCATGGCCAAGCTGGGGTTTTCCACTGCGTTGCTGTCGTCTTTCACCAACAATACTGCAGTGGTGGCCTCGCTGATTGGCGTGGTGCGTCGCAATCAGCAGCATGCACCGGCCAAGTTATTGCTGCCCTTATCCTACGCGGCGATTTTGGGCGGCACCCTGACCCTGATTGGCACCTCGACCAACCTGATAGTGAACTCCTTTGTTGAAAACGCCGGGCTGAAACCCCTGGGCTTTTTTGAGTTTTCCTTGATTGGCCTGGCCGTGGTGGTGGCCGGTATCGCGCTTTTGGTGTTGCTGTCACACTTGTTGCCCGATGGCGATGAGCAACATGGTGATGAAAGTCTGCCCTATCTGTTGGAAGCCAAAGTGCTGCCCGGCTCGACCCTGGTGGGCCGCAGCGTGCAGGACAACAGACTCAGAGCCCTGAAAAAGCTCTATCTGGCTGAGCTCGAGCGCAGCGGCATTCGCATCTGCCCTGTGCCGCCGCAACTCGTGCTGGCCGCGGGGGATGTGCTGCGCTTCAGCGGCGCGGTGGAGTCGGTGGAGTTGTTGCATCAATTCGATGGTTTGGAGTGGTTCGGCAAGCAGCAGGCCAGGGGCCAGAATCTGGTGGAAGCCGTGCTGGCGCCGTCTTCGGCTTTGGTGGGCTCTTCGCTCAAGGCCTCGCGATTTCGGGAGCAGTTTGATGCCGCCGTAATGGCGATTCGCCGCGGCCATCATCCACTCAAGGGCGGCTTGGGCGACATAGTGCTGCAGGCCGGAGATGTGTTGCTGTTGACCCCGGGTGATGGCTTTGGCCGTAATCCGCGTCTCAGTACCGACTTTGCCGCGGTCAGCGGCCTGGACTTGAGTGTCAGGCTGGACAGTCGCCGCAGTCAGTGGGTGCTGGCGGGCTTTGTGCTCACCATAGCTGCCAGTCTGCTGGGCTGGCTGCCGCTGGCCAAGGGGCTGGTGCTCTTGCTGCTCAGTTATCTGGCGATAGGTGCGGTGACCCTGGGCGAGCTCAAACGGCGGTTCCCGCTGGAGCTGGTGTTGATTGTCGGCAGCGCCCTGAGTCTGGCCAATCTGATGTTGGATACCGGCTTGGCCAAAGGGATGGCCGATACTCTGCTCGGCGCCTTTTCCGGCTTTGGGGTCTTTGGCGCCTTTGTCGGGGTTTATTTGTTGACCTTGCTGTTGACCGAACTCATAACCAATAACGCGGCGGCGGCCTTGGCTTTTCCCGTGGCCTATGCGATTGCGACCAGCTTCGGGGTCGACAGTCGGCCCTTTATTCTGGCAGTGGTGTTTGGTGCCAGCGCCAGCTTTATTTCGCCCTATGGCTACCAAACCAATCTGATGGTGTTCAACGCCGGTAATTACCGCTTTATTGATTTTGTGCGCTTGGGGCTGCCGCTGTCGCTGCTTTACTCGGCGATAGTTCTGTTTCTGGTGCCCATGCTGTTCCCCTTTGATGCGGGTCTTTAAGGAATGACGATGAAGAATTCTACCCAGCCCAATGCCGATATCGTTTGGCATCAGCATGCTGTCGATCAGGCGGCCAGGGCAGCCCAGAAGGGCCAACAACCTGTGCTGCTCTGGTTCACCGGGCTGTCCGGCGCCGGCAAGTCGACCCTGGCAGGCGCCCTGGAGCGGGCACTGTTCGAGGCGGGGTTTCATACCTATCTGCTCGATGGCGACAATGTGCGTCATGGTCTTTGCAAAGATCTCGGCTTCAGCGCCGCCGATAGGGATGAAAACCTGCGAAGAGTGGGCGAAGTGGCGCACCTGATGGTGGATGCCGGTTTGCTGGTACTGTCGGCCTTTATCTCGCCGACCCGGGCCGAGCGTGATGCCATTCGCTGCCGGTTTGCCGCGGGGCGTTTTATCGAAGTGCATGTTTCCACGCCACTGGCTGTGTGTGAGGCCCGCGATCCCAAGGGCTTGTATCAGAAGGCGCGTAAGGGGGAAATCCGTGACTTTACCGGAATTTCGGCGCCCTACGAAGAGCCGCTGGCTGCCGAGTTGACCATAGATACCAGCAAGGGCGATCTCAATACCCAGGTGCAGGCATTGCTGGATTACCTTTCTGCCTTGGAAGTGATCCCGTCGACGCGATTACAGGCCAGCGCCTGAGGCTCAGTTGATGCCTAACTGATGCTGAAGTCTTTGGTAAACAAGGCCTTCAGCGCATTGATATAGGCTTCGTCTTCCCTTGGACGCACCAACAGTGCCAGTTCATCGCCCACTGGGGTAAAGCGGTAGTAGCTGAACAGCAGGTGGCCTGATTTTGGGGTCAGCTTCAGGTGTTGCTGTTGGATCTGCAGTTGCAGCGAGCTCTTGCTGTCCAATATGCCGGTCTCGAACTCGCCCCTGTGCAGTATGCCGCCGTCCACCAGGGTGAGTATGCTTGAGTAGGGCATGCCGAATTGCGACAACCCCAGGTTGACCGCGCTGTGTTTACGAAAATACTGGCCTATGCCGCCGCTGACTCTGTAACCACTGATAAGCTTGAGTCGGCTCTCATTGTTGACCTTGACCGCCATTCCCAGCGCTTTTTCCAGTATGTGTGCCTCTCTCAAGGTCAACTGTTTCAGGGTTGCCAGGGTACGCAGGCTGAAATTGCCTGGATTGATGATTTCACTTGAGAGTATCCGAGCCCATAGATCTTGCATCTTGCGATTGTGGATCTGCTCGGCCATTTGGAAGAATTGATGTACCCAGTCGGGATCCAGCTCCACCCCGGTCACATCGGACGGGGTATAGCTCAGTGCCATGGCGTAGATGTTTTCCAGGTTGCGTTGGTACTGGGCTTGTTGTTTGTCGATGCGAAAGGCCGCCCGTTCGGCGACGCTGGCATTGGCGGGTTTATAGTCCTGCTCAGAGGCGAGTCCCAGCAGGCGCCCGAGGCGCAGTGCCTTCTTGCGGGCCGATGCCTGACCGGGTTCCTCTATTTCTCTGGGGAGTTTTTCCTCTGCCATCTTGATTATCTTCTCGCGAAAACTGTGCTTCTTTATGCATAATTTTCAGTTAGTTGTCCAGTAATTCAGCCGGCTTCCTGCTGTTGGGTTTCTGTAACGAGGGCCTTGTGCCAACTGAGTTCGCGTCCGGGGGCCGGGTCCTTGGGCACCAGGCGTGCCAGCAACAGCGAACAGGCGGCGAGTCCGGCACCGATATAAAACACTGCCGCCGGTGAACTGAGCCAGAGCACTCCGAGCAATACCGGGATCACCACGGCCGCGATATGATTGATGGTAAAACTGACCGACATGGTGGCGGCAATGTCTTTGGGATCGGCAATTTTTTGGAAATAGGTCTTGATGGCAATCGCCATGGCAAACAGCAGATGGTCTATCACATAGAGCGCCGCTGCCATGTGGCCGTCCTCCACCAGGGCATAGCTGATAAACAGCAGCACCAGACCGATATATTCCAGGGTCAGGGCGTGCCTTTCTCCTATGCGGCCGATAAAGCGACCTATGGCCGGGGCAAACAGCAGATTGACTACATAGTTGATCAGAAACAGAGCCGTGATCTCACTGACGCTGTAACCGAACTTCTCCACCATCATAAAGCCGGCGAACACCATGAAGATTTGCCGTCTGGCTCCCGAGAAAAAGGTCAGTAGGTAATAGAGCCAGTAGCGTTTTCTGAGGATGATTTTCTTGTGCTGAACTTCGCCGGTATCGAACCTGGGGAAATAGCAGTAGAGAGTGATCACCATCAAAAGCCCCAAGGCGCCTATGAGGCTGTACATCCAGACATAGTCCAGCTTGAATACTGTCATCACCAACCATATGCTGCCGTAACCTCCCAGGGCGGCCGCGGCGCGCCATGACATGGCCTTTCCCATAAAACCGGCTGTCTGGGACTTGTCGACCCATTGCAGGGTCAGGGATTGATTGATGGTTTCAAAGTAGTGAAAGCCGACCGACATTAAAATGGTCGTCAGATAGAGCCCCAATACCTGGGGAAAGAAACCGGTAATGCCCACCCCGATACACAGCAGCGCCAGCGACAACAGGGCGAAGGCCTGTTCTTTGATCAATAGCAGCACAAAAATGGCGCTAAAAGCCAGAAACCCGGGAACCTCCCTGAGGCTTTGCAGCATGCCTATTTCGGCGCCGGTAAATTGTGCTCTTTCAATAACAAAGTTGTTCAGCAGGGCCTGCCAGACGGCGAATACCAAGGACATGACAAAGGTCATCCACAGTAGCAAGGCCTGGGGATTGCGTGTTGGTTGCTGCATCTTGTTTCGAACATGGCTGGGGAGTATCAGCTTATGCTAATACCTGAACCTGGAGATAACCAGAAAACTTTGTTGAAAAATATAATCCGCCTGTAAAGCCACTGTAGCGCCAGGGTTCCACTGCCATAGAGGCTTCTTGAGGGGCGGTTACTCAAAGGGTCCCACAGCGGTTATTTTTTGTGAACTACCCGGTATTTCCGCGGCTTGGACAGCGTTTCGCCCTTTGGCCGTGATCTGTTTCATGTAAATAAGCTAATGGATCACCTAAGATGACACCAGTACTAAGAGATTGAACTACTAGGGGTTAAGGTGAGCAAGACTCTTCTGCTGTATTCCAGCGTGCATGGTCAGACCCGCAAGATCTGTGACGTTATGGCAAAGCAACTTGGCGCTCTGGGGCAGCAAGTGACCATGGCGGCGATTGATGATGCGCCGGATCTGGCCGATTTTGATCGGGTTGCCATTGGAGCCAGTATTCGTCACGGCAAACACAATCCCGCCGTGTTCGACTATATCCGCCAACATCAGCAGCAGTTGGAAAGCAAGGCCAATGGTTTCTTTTCCGTGAGTCTGGTGGCGCGCAAGCCGGAAAAAAATACCCCTGAAACCAACCCTTACATGCAGGCGTTTCTTGCCAAGACTGAATGGAAGCCCAAGCAACTGGCTGTGTTCGGCGGTAATCTGGACTATCAGGGCTACGGGGCCATGGACAGAAACATCATACGTTTCATCATGTGGATCACCAAGGGACCGACCGATCCCAATACCTGCATCGAATACACAGATTGGGGCAAGGTGCAGGAATTTGCCGAGCAATTGGCGGCGCAAACTCTGATCTCCAGGGCGGGTTAAAGCGAGGCTGAAATGGCTCTGTTGCAACGTCTTTGGCGCTTCTATAGTGCCCATCAACACTTGTTGTTAATCCTCTTGTGCCTGTTTCTGGTGCTGGGCAGTGGCAGTCTGATGATGATCCGCAGCATCAGGGCCGGCGCCGGCTTCTGGGATCTGAGCCATGTTTATCTCGGGCTCCTGTGCGTACCTTTGTCGCTGACATTTCTTGTGAGCAACTGCACCTCGGGCCGCTGGCGCCAGTATTTCAGCCTGTTTATCGGTGATTGGCGTCAGATAGGCGCCGATATCGGCGGCTTGTTCAAAGGCAAGTTACCGGTCGCCGGCGGCAAGGGGCTGTTCAGCCTGATAGAAGGGCTGGGGATGCTACTGCTGCTGGGTGTGGCCCTGACCGGCCTGCTCTGGTATTTGACCCAAGGCTCCAGTGATGCGCTGTTCTGGCGAGGCTGGCACAAACATCTGGCCCACGGTTTTATTGGCTTTTTGATAGTGCACGCCATCTGTGCCCTCAGTCATCTGCTTGACTTCTTTCGTCAGTAGGGCGCTGAAAGTAAAAAGCTTTGACAATAAAAATGCCGCTTAACAGCGGCATTTTTATCTGACTTATTTACGCAGTTCACGCCTGAGTATCTTGCCGACCGTGCTCTTGGGCAGTTGGGCGACAAACTCTATCACCTTGGGCACCTTGTAGGCCGCGAGCTCCGCTCGGCAGTGTGCCTCTATGGCTGCTTGAGCCTTGGTGGCATCGACCTCAGGTTTGAGCACTATTACCGCCTTGACGGCTTCACCGCTGCGCTCATCTTCAACACCGATAACCGCGCATTCAAGTACCAACTCACAGCGGGCCAGCACGTTTTCGACTTCGTTGGGGTAAACATTGAAGCCGGAAACGATAATCAGATCTTTCTTGCGATCCACTATGCTGTGATAGCCATCTTCACTCTCAATGGCGATATCTCCTGTCTTGAAGAAGCCATCCTCTGTCATCACAGCCGCAGTTTCATCGGGCTTTTGCCAGTAACCACTCATCACCTGAGGGCCGCGCACCGCCAGTTCACCGGCTTGACCCGGTGGCAGCGGCTGGTCATTGCCATCGAGAATTTGCACTTGAGTCTCAATAACCGGTTTGCCTATGCTGCCCAGACGTTCCAGTCCTGGCGCGTTGAGGGAGATAACCGGCGAGGTTTCACTCAGGCCATAGCCTTCAGATATGGTGCAGCCAGTGGTTTGTTGCCAGAGTTTGGCCGCCGCTTCGGTGAGGGCGGTACCGCCTGAAATAGTGATCTTCAGATGGGAGAAGTCCAGTTCACGGAAGGCTTGCTGGTGGCACAGACCGACAAAAAGGGTGTTGAGCCCGGCAAATCCGGTAAAGGGATATTTGGCTAAGGTCTTGATCAGCGAGGCTATGTCCCTCGGGTTGGGAATAAGTACCGTCAGAGCGCCGCGCTCGAAGTAAAGCACCAGATTCACCAAAAAGGCGTAAATATGGTAGATGGGCAGCGGGGCGACGAAGATCTCTTCCCCCTGTACCAGGTTGGCGCCGATACGGGATTCACATTGCAGGGCGTTGGCAATCAGGTTTCTGTGGCTGAGCATGGCCCCCTTGGAAAGGCCTGTGGTACCGCCCGTGTATTGCAGCGCCACCAAATCGTCCAGAGTCAGCTTTACTTCGTTGAATTCCAGCTGACGTCCCAGCTCAAGGACCTTGGTGAATTCGATATTTTTCAGGCCGGTTCTAGGCTGAATTTGCGGCTCGATAAGATCCAGCGGGTGGGTGGAAATCACAGTTTCAATCGGGGTACTGGCAACGACTTTGGCCAGAATGGGCAAGAGATCCGACAGCACTACCAGCGCCTTGGCGCCGGAGTCCTTGAACTGATGGATCAATTCCCGCTCGGTATACAGGGGGTTGGTATTCACCAGCACCAGGCCTGCGCGAATCGCGCCATAGGCAGCAATAACGAACTGGCTGATATTGGGTAGCTGGATGGCGATGCGATCGCCGACTTGCAACTGGGTGTTGTGTTGCAGGAAAGCGGCAAAGGCGCGTGAGTCCCTCTCCAGTTCCCGGAAGCTGATGGCCTTGCCGAGGCAGGCAAAGGCGCTCTTGTCGCCGTAACGCTCACAACTACTGACTATCATATCTGCAAGAGAGTCATAGCGGGAAAAATCCAACTGAGTCTGGCTATCGTATACCTGATTCTGTATCACTCTTGTCATCACCTTTTCCTTTGGGATTTGTTATTGTTATTTGGTTTTGAACGCTTATTTAGCCCTGATATTAACTCTGGCCCCTGTCTCCCCCGAGACTTTCTGCGCTGTGCTGAATGCTGCGCCAAAAAGTTTTGCAACGATCTGGATTCAGGTTAGAGGCAAAGCGCGGCCAAGGCAATGGTGGCGAATGAAAAATCCTGTTCAATAAATGGGTTAATCGACTGTAATTAAGGATAAAAACATGCAGCAACTGCGGATAAAGTTTATTTCCGGTAGCTTGAGAAAAGGCTCGTTTAACACCCGTCTAGCCCATTATGCCGCCGCCGTGGCCGCCGAGCTGGGGCTGGAGTCTGAGGTGCTGGCACTGAATGCGTTTCCCATGCCCCTGCTCAATCAGGATGACGAGGCCGAATTTGGCGCCCCCGAAGCTGCCGTGGCACTCAAGGGAAAGCTGTTGCAGAGCGATTGTCTGGTGCTGGTGTGCCCCGAGTACAATGGCTCCATAACTGCGGTCTTGAAAAATGCCATCGACTGGCTGTCCCGCCCGGCAACTCAACCCGCGGGCAATGTGTTTGCCGGTAAATGGGTGGCTCTGATGGCGGCAAGCCCGGGAGCACTCGGAGGGCTCAGAGGCTTGACCCCGGTCCGCGAGCTGATGTTCAACCTGGGGGCGTTGGTATTGCCCGAGCAGTTGGCGCTTGCCAAGGCTCACGAAGCCTTTACCGAAGATGGTTCTCTGCTGGGAGATTACCAGCAGAGCAAGGTGAAAAGCATACTGCAGGGGCTGATTGCCCAGCAGAGCAAAGGCTAAAAAGCGGGCGGCGAAGCAGGGTGAAACACTTCGCCGCCCTGAGGCAACTCAAGGGGCAAAAAATACCGACTTCTGGCTGACGCTATTATCTGGTGCATCGGCCTCGGTCACTTTAAACAGCAGATTGCTGCGGTTGTTGTCGATTTGCGCCACAGGCACAGTCAGGGTCAGCGGCAATTCATACTGCTCGCCGGCGGCGATGTGAACGCTATTGGTCGACAACTTATAGGGCAGGGCGCCGCTGATCTCTATCTGGTAGTGCTTATCCTGCTGGGTCTTATTGCGTATTTTCAGCAGATAGCTGTTTTCTATGCCGTCATCCAGGGTTTCCCGGTACAGGCTCTGGCGGTCGCGGATCACGTTGAGCGTGATGGGATCCCGCGAGTAGATATCCAGCCCCATGGTGCAGAGTATGACCAGCAAGGCGGCGCCATAGCCAATAAAGCGTTTGCGCTGCCATAGTGGCGGAGTTTGCCCGGTCAGTGACTCTTCACTGGTATAGGAGATGAGCCCGGGGCGATAACCAAACTTGCTCATGGTCTGATCGCAGGCATCGACGCAGGCGCCACAGTTGATGCACTCATATTGCAGGCCGTTACGAATATCTATCCCGGTGGGACACACCTCGACGCAGAGATTACAGTCGACACAGTCGCCAAGCTCTGTGGCTTGCTTGCGCTTTCTTGGGCCACGGCTTTCACCTCGCTGGGCATCATAGGTCACTGTCTTGGTGAAGGAATCGAACATGGCTGATTGGAATCTGGCGTAGGGGCAGCAGTGCAGGCACATCTGCTCACGCATCCAACCGGCATTGAGATAGGTACACAGGGCAAAAAAGTACACCCAGGCGCTATCCCAAAAACCGGCGGAGAAGGTAAAAATCTCCGGATACAGCTGCTTGGCCGGTACAAAGTAGGCGATAAAGCCACAACCGGTGATCAGAGACATTAAAATCCACAGCAGATGTTTGCCGCCGCGCTTGCCGGCCTTACTGACCGTCATGGGCGAGGCATCCAGCTTGATCCTCTGGTTACGGCTGCCTTCCAGCTTCTCTTCTACCCAGGCAAAGCCGAACGTCCAGGCGGTTTGCGGGCAGAGATAACCACACCAGACCCGGCCCCAAAACAGGGTCACAAAAAACAGTGCAAAGGCGGCGGCGATAAAGAACCAAGCCAACAGGGTAAAATCCTGGGGCCAGAGGCTGCTGCCAAAAAAGTAAAACTGTTGATTGGCCAGATCGAACCAAATGGCCTGTCGTCCCTGCCAGTCGATAAAGGGCAGTAACAGAAACAGGGCTATCAACAGGGCGTTGAGGCCGCTGCGCCAACGTTGAAAATAACCGCGTTGGCTACGAAAGTGGATTTTGCCGCCTTTGTGGCTGCTTTTCTTGTCTTGGGGGGAGGGGATAAAAGTGACCGGAATCGCTTCCGATGACTGTCTTGCCTGTTGAACCATGCTACTTCCTGAATGACGACTGACACACGGCTAGGCAATGGCAAGAGGCGTGCCAGTTCCAATACAGGATTAACTTATTGATTTATATCTAATGTTTGTTTGGGTACAGGGGGATTAACTCACGACATAACGTGAGTTGGCGATATGTCGTGACTTTTTCTGCCTTGAATCCCCTGTTGTGGCTTCAACTGTCCTGGCGGCGGATCCCCAGCTTCTGCATCCGCGATCTCAAGGTACTGGGTGGCAGCCCCAGACTGCTGGCCGCACCGCGTGGGCCGGATATTCGCCAGTGGCAGGCGTCCAGTGTCGCCTTGATATGAGCCGTTTCCACTTCGGCCAGAGTCTGACCCACAGTTGGCAGCGGCGTATCGCTGGGCAAGGGAGCGAGATGCAGTATCGGCTCGCGGGCAAGGATGGCTTCGCGCTCCAGCAGGTTTTGCAATTCACGGACATTTCCCGGCCATTGATACTGCATCATCCGCCGCAGACTATCGCCATCAACGCCCGCCAGGGGTTTACCCAGTTTCAATGACAGACTCTTTAGCAGTTGTTGCACCAGCTCAGGGATATCTTCCCGCCGCTGTCTCAGTGCCGGGACCTTGAGCGGAAAGACATTGAGTCGGTAGAAGAGATCCATCCGGAACAGCCCTTGCTCCACCCGCTGCTGCAGATCGTGATGAGTGGCGGCGATCAGTCGAATATCCACCTTGATACTGTCGCTGCCGCCGACGCGTTCAAACTCCTGCTCCTGAATGACCCGCAGCAGCTTGGACTGGGCCTCGAGGCTGAGTTCGGCCACTTCATCGAGGAACAGGGTGCCTCTATGGGCCAGTTCGAAGCGTCCCTTGCGCCGCTGGCTGGCGCCGGTAAAGGCGCCTTTCTCATGGCCGAATAGTTCGCTCTCCAAGAGTCCGGCAGAGAAGGCGGCGCAGTTGACCGAGATCATCGGCTTGTCTTTGCGGCTGCTGAGTCGGTGCAACTTGCGGGCGACCAGCTCCTTGCCTGTGCCGTTTTCCCCCTGGATCAACACGGTACTGTCGGTATTAGCCACCAGGCGCAACTGTTTGAGCAGGGTTTGGATCATCGGGCTGTTACCGGCAATCTCCTGGGTGCCCGTCTTGTCTTCCAGCTCGGCCTGCAGCCAGGAGTTTTCCGAGGCCAGCTGTTCCGACAGCGCCTGCACCTGTTCCAGCGCCTGACGCAGCGACAACTCGGTTTGCTTTTGCAGACTAATGTCGCGAAATATCGCTACTACACCCTTGAGCTTACCGTCCTGCCACACAGGGGTAGAACTATAGTGTACGGGAAAGCAGCTGCCGTCCTTGCGCCAGAAGACCTCTGTGGTGATTTCTCTGGCTTTACCATCTTTAAGCGTCTGATAGATTGGGCAATCTTCGTGGGGGTAGACACTGCCATCGGCGTGGCTGTGGTGGTGAAAGTCGTGGATCTTGCGCCCCAATAGCTCGGCGGCGCTCCAGCCGGTCATCTTCTCGGCGGCCGGGTTGATAAAGACGGCATTACCTTTAAGATCAAAACCATAAATGCCTTCACTGACGGCATTGAGCAAGAGGCGGTTTTCGGGCAAAAAGCTGTTTGAGTCAGACAAGGGCGGCTCCTTCGGCACTGATGACTGCGCCAGTATAGAGCCGCTTACCGGGCTTGTCAGTACAGATGCACGATATATCGTGCCTTACTGGCTGGCTTGAACATGAGCCAGTACCTTGAGCAGATCGTTGACCGTCAGGACACTGGGCATCATGATCCCCTCGGGGACAGCCGGGCCATGGACGCGGTTGTAGGGGGTTCCCACAACGCCTTGGGATCTCAGGTAACTTTCCACAGCCGGATTGGGCGTGCTGAGGTCGCCGCGCATCAGCACTATATTGGGCTCGGCCAGCGCCCTGACTATCTGCTCCCTATGGAGCACATTGGCCTTGTTGGCCTGACACACAAGGCACCAATCGGCCGTTACATCGACAAAGACAGTCTTGCCTTCGGCCACCAAGGCCGGGATTGATTGACTGTCTAGGGGCCGCCAGCGCAGTTCCCGGTAAGCCTCGTAATCTTCACCTCGATACACAAAACTGACCACGGCGGCGACACAAAAAGCCATTCCCCCCAGTATCAGGAGCACCGCCATGGGGATCTTGGCGCCGCGACGCTTTTTGATTAACAGCAGCACAATCACCGCTATCAGGCTGAGTAGAGCCAGTATGCTGAGAGTAAGTATCATCCGGGCCTCAATGGGGTTAGGGAGCTATATAGGCGCTCAGTATAGTGAGCAAGCCTTAAAACTAATTGAAAATTGGCGGCTCGAAAGCGCTGGCATCATAGAGTATATTGACCAACCTGTTGTGGATGGCGTCTGTTATTCGCGGCTAATTGTTCGCACAAGACAGGGCAAAATGGTGTGTTTCATTGAGGGGGGAACAATGAATTGGAGTGATTGGTTGGGACTGGTGGCTATCTCGTGTCTGGGGGCCATGTCACCTGGGCCTAGCCTGGCCATGGTGGTGCGTCACACCTTGGGAGGCGGGCGCAGTCGGGGCATTACCTGCGCCTGGGCGCATTCTTTGGGGATAGGTGTTTACGCCTTTATCACTCTGCTGGGTTTGGCTGTGGTGCTGAAACACACCCCTTTGCTGTTTAACGGCATCGCCATATTGGGGGCGCTCTATCTCGCCTGGCTAGGCGTTCAGGCGCTGCAATCCAAGGGCAGCATGCAGCAAAAACTCAGTGCCGGCAAGCCGACGAGCATGTTGACAGCTGCCCGGGACGGCATTGCCATTTCGTTGTTTAACCCCAAAATTTTGCTGTTTTTCCTAGCCTTGTTCAGCCAGTTTGTCGCCGCCGCCGATAGTCTACTGGGACGAGGCATCATAGTCTTGACCCCCATGCTGGTGGATGGACTCTGGTACACTCTGATAGCCTTCCTGTTGTCTCAACCCAAGGTTCTGCCCAAGCTGAGAGAAAAGGCGCAGTTGATTGACCGCCTCAGCGGCCTGGTGCTTATCCTGTTGGCCGGGCGGGTGATCTATTCACTGCTGTGATTGCAATGCCTGCTCGAGATGTTCCCTGAGGGCGATAACCAAAGGACTGAGCTGACGTCTGTCGGCGCAGAGCATATTGAGTGGCGCTTCTTCACCGCGCCACTCGGGGCAGAGTTGCAGCAGTTGACCGTTTCTCAGCTCTTCGCTGATATCGAGCCGCGACTTGTAGGCTATGCCTTTGCCTGCCACGACCCAGCGCCGCACCAACTCGCCATCATCGGCGACTCTATCGCCTTTGACTTGTACTGTGATTTGGCCCGACTGTGACTGAAAATGCCACCTGCTGTGAGTCGCATCGGCCAGCATAAAGCACAGGCAGTTGTGCTTTGCCAGTTCCTCTGGGCTGCCCGGCGCACCGAACCTGGCAATATAGTCGGGAGAGGCGCACAACACCCTGTCATTTTGACGGCAAAGCGGCAGGGCGATAAGCGCCGAGTCGGCCGGCAGCCCGTAGCGGATCACTATGTCGACGGGTTGGCGGTAGATATCCGTCAGGCGATCGCTTATCTGCACCCTGATACTCACCTGAGGGTGGCGTTCCATAAATTCATCCAATATCGGCAGCAAACGGCTGCGACCGAGATCCGATGGCAATGACAACTGCAACTTGCCCTTGAGCAGGCTCTGCCCTTGTTGAATCGCCTGAAAACCATCGTCGAGAATATTCAGAGCTTCATTGCAGTGCTGCAGAAAGATTTCACCTTCCTGTGTCAGACGCAGGCTGCGGGTAGAGCGAACAAAGAGTACAGTGTTGAGTTGGGCCTCGAGGCGCTTGATGGCGGCGCTGGTAGCCGCAGGAGTCAGATCAAGCAGTTGTGCCACCCGCGACAGGCTGCCCTGTCTGGCGGTTTCGCTGAATATTTTCAAGTCCTGCAATGCTCGTATCATACGTGCTTCCCGATAGTTGTTTCCTGCTGTTACCCCAGCTGTTATTTACGCCTGTAATCGACAGATATTCAAATAAATTTTGAAAGTGTCGCGGGAGAAAGGAAAGGACAGAGACGGTGATGCGCTGACGGGACCGAGAAGGGGAAAGCCGAAATGGTGTAATAGTGCGGGGACACAGGCCCCCGCAGTTGTCAGGAAACTCAGATCTTGAATTGCTGCACGGCGTTGCCTGCCGGTTCGGCAGCTTCTTCGCTGTTGACCACTGGAGGGTTAGCAATGTGATCTTCCAGGTTGTCATCCAGCATGTCGCGATATTCGGCAGTAAACCACTCAAGAGCATTGGCTTTTTCGGCGCCCAGATCGGCAGACTTGATAGCGGCTTCAAAAGCATTGAAGCGGGCGGCGGCAAATCTCAGGGCGGTGCCGACTTTACCTACGTCGCCTTCTTGCTGGGTCAGCTCATTGGCGAGGGCGATAAACTGATCTGCTAACTGGAATATGGTGGTTTGGTTGTTGTCGTCTGACATACTATATTCGCTCTTGCTAAGCCAAAGATTGAGGGCCGATTCTAACCTAAAAAGGCGCTGTGCCAAGGAAAAATATTGGCGATTGGGATCTGAATCCCCGTGCTTGCTTGCCAAGATCCTGGCATTTGGGCAAAAAGTCGCTTCAACAGTGGCTGCAGTTGCTGTCACTCAATTCTGTGTCCGCGGGTTATCTTGGCTTACTCCTCAATAGGTTGGCTTGTAAAATCGACTCAGGTTCCTTTGAATCCAGGCCACAGAGCCAACACTCGGCGCTTGTATCCCGCAGTCGGCACTCTTAAGCTATGGCCTCTTTTACACAGAGGATTATCACCATGGCGCTCCCCACTGACTGGCAGGCATTTATCGCCGCTGAACAACAGGCCCCTTACTTCCAGCAACTCAGTGAGTTTGTTGCCGCGGAGCGCGCCGCCGGCAAGGCTATCTTTCCTCCTGAGGACGAGGTATTCAGCGCCTTTGAGCTGACACCACTGGACAAGGTGAGAGTGGTACTTATAGGTCAGGACCCTTACCATGGCCCAGGTCAGGCTCATGGCCTGTGTTTCTCGGTTAAACCCGGGGTGAAGACGCCACCTTCGCTGGTCAATATGTATAAGGAACTGGCGACCGACATCCCAGGATTCTCAATCCCGGATCATGGCAATCTGCTGAGCTGGGCCAAGCAAGGAGTCTTGATGCTCAACACTGTGCTGACGGTGGAGCAGGGCAAGGCGCACTCCCATGCCAAGGCGGGCTGGGAAACCTTCACCGACAGGGCGCTGCAACTGCTGGATCAGCGTGAAGAGCCGATTATTTTTGTCCTCTGGGGCAGCCATGCCATTAAGAAAGGCAAGCTTATCAAGGCGCCGCAGCACAAGATCTTAAGCGGCCCGCATCCTTCGCCTCTGTCAGCCTATCGTGGCTTCTTTGGCTGCGGCCATTTCTCGGCCATCAATCAGCAACTGAAACAGTGGCAGCAAGCCGAAATAGATTGGCAGGTTTAGAGAAGGGCTTATTTTGCACTTTCTTCGCATTTTCCTTAGCTAGAGAGATAGCAGCTATTTCACAGTATCGAGCAGAAACCTGGGTTACTGCTCGATACTGTGGATTGAATTGCCTCAGACCTTGAACTGAGCGGTGGTGACACCAAGCTGATTCGCCAGTCCCAGCAAGCTGCGGGTGCTTATGGCCACTTGGCTGATGGCGGTGCTGTTTTCCTCGGCCGCGGCACTGAGGCCGGAAATCCCTTTGGCCAAGGTTGCCGATACTGTCGTTTGTTCCTCGGCTGCCGTAGCCGTTTGGCTCATCAAGGACTTGAGTGTCTGCAGCCGGTTACTGATATCATCGACCGCTTCACGCATGCCTTCGGCTTTCTCGGCGGTAGAGGCGGCTTCATCGCTGCAGGTTTGACTGTGGCTGACCAAAGAACCGGATTGGCGCTGGATCCCTTGCAGTACATTGCCTATATCCTGGGTGGCTTCCTGCACCTTGACCGCCAACTGACGTACCTCGTCGGCAACCACGGCAAAACCGCGACCGTGTTCACCGGCTCGGGCCGCCTCAATGGCAGCATTGAGCGCCAGCAGATTGGTCTGCTCGGCAATGCTGTCTATCACTTCAAGCACAGTGCCGATTTTCTGGCTGTCCTGTTCCAACGAGTTAACCTCTTTGTGGATCTCGGCAAAGTTGTTGAGGGTGACTTCCAAACTGGCGCGGGTATGATCCAGGTTTTGCCTCAAGGTTTCACTGGCGACCTGACAGGCGTTCACTTCATCGGCCGCGTGGGCAGTATTCTGGCCCACTTCGGCGGCGGCATAGCTCATCTCTTCCACCGCAGTTGCCAGCATGTCGGTTTCCTTGGCCTGAAGTTGAATGCTGCAATCGGCCTGGGTGATGGCGGCTGAATTTTGCTCTGCTGCCGATTCCAGCTCCTGTCCCATACCTATGAGCTGGGCGATGATCTCCCTGAGCTTGCTCTGCATTCTGGCCAACCAGCTCATTAGATGGCTGTCGCTCTGTGCTACTTGCAGCGTGCTGGTGAGATCGCCGGATGCTATCACTGAGGTGAGCTGACACATGTCGGCAGGCTCGCCTCCCAAGGGGCGCAGTACAAAGTTGCTGACCAGCTTGGCTGCCAGCAGTGCCAGCACTATGGCGCCGAGGCACACCATGGCACCGACATAAACCATATGCAGCGCCGGTGCTGCGACTTCGGCCTGATCGATTTCAGCCAAGAGCGCCCAACGAACCCCGAAGGCATCTATGGGAGCATAGGATGAAACCACGGGATTGCCTTTGTAATCCTTGAGTTGCATGACACCGCTTTGCCCCTTGAGCGCTTGTTCCACCGCTTGGGTATCTATGCCATTTTGCCTGACTGTACCGGCAAAAGAGGCTTTGACTGTGCGATTGACCGGGTCGAGAAAGGAGTCGGAGCGCATGCGCTTGTCGGCGCCCACCAGATAAGTTTCACCGCTTTGGCCCATACCCTCGCGAATTTGCATCACCCCATTGATCCTGTCGATGGAGAGCTGGGCGGCAACCACCAAGGGGCGGCCCTGATATTGAATGCTCTTGCCGATAAAGGCTGCCGCTTCATTGCCCGAGGGGGCATAAGGGCTGAAATCGGCCATCACAGTTGCGCCGTTGCTGTTGATAGCGCTTCTGAACAGGCGGCCGAGACCTGAATCTGCATAAGGCCCGGTTCGCAGGTTACTGCCCCAGTCGGCTTCATGGGTCACAGTGTCTTTCACCAAGCCTGAGTCTTCGATGATGAAAATATCGTAGAAGCCCAACTCTTTGTTGAGGGCTTCCAGCATGGGGCGGGACTGGCTGAGACTGTTGAGTGATTCACTGTTTTGGATCACGGCCGCGATTGCATCCAGATTGTTGCCGAAGTTGGCAAACATGGCATCGAGCTGGCGCTCTTTGATCTCTCTGACAGCCAGCAGCCTTTCTTCGGCCTGATTATAGAGCTCATTTTTGGCGAGTCAACTGACCAATGCCGTTGCCAGCACTAAAGGAACCAGCACGATAAGCAGACTGATGAGCTTGATTTTGGTGGTAAAGCGCATAGGTTGACTCCCTGTCAAACGGCTGAGAGAAACAGCATCCAATTCCATTCGATGTGACACAGCACAAAAGTTTTTGGCTGCTTAAAATTTAGAACAGGAGTGAGCAAGCGGCCAAAAATTTATTGTGTAAATTTTCGCCTTGGGAGTAACGCTATCCTGCCAGTCGCTGATCGCCTTTAAGCAATTGCTGTTGCAAATCTTTTAATTGTGATCTCCATCCATTGCCAAAGTGGGTGGAGAAAGGTAATTTTCAGCGTTATATAATTTTGTATATAACGATTGGCGGCGAGGAAAAACAAGATTGGATAGAAGGAGTGTTATCAAGGCCGGCTTGAGTCTTGGGTTGTTGGCTTGTTTCCCCGCGCTGGCAAATCCTATGCCGGCCTATGGGACTGAGCCGAATCCAAACGGACAATTGGCGCTGCCGCCTGCTGCAGATATCAAGCGGGTGGTCAGTGCCGGAGGGCCGGCGGACCTGCTGTTGTTGGCCTTGAGTCCGGAAAAGCTGCTCGGTTATGCCCACCTCAAGCCGGCCTTGTTACAACAGCATGGCTTTGCTCCAAGCCTGTGGCAAAAGCCCAGGCTGGGCCGTTTGGTGGGCCGCAATGCCAGTCTTTCGCTGGAAAAGCTGATGACTCTGGATGCGGATCTTGTCGTCGACTATGGCAACCTCAGCCAAAACTACTTATCTATGGCGCAAAAGGTGGAACGCATCAGCGGCGTGCCGTTTCTGCTGCTCGATGGTTCACTCACAGGCACCCCGGCGCAATTGAGAAAACTGGGGCAGGTACTGGGAGCTAACGAACGGGCAGATTTTCTTGCCAAGCGCACGGCCGAAATACTCAGTGATGCCAGAGAGTTTGGCCTTAGCCAGGAAGAGCCCATCTCTTTTTATTTCGGCCGCGGTGCGACGGGTCTTGAAACCGGGGTCACAGGTTCCATTCACACCGAAGCCATAGAGCAACTTGGGCTTAAGAATGTCGCCAAGGCCGGTGACTATCGCGGTTTGGCCAAAGTATCTTTGGAGCAATTGATGGCCTGGGAGCCTGAGCTAATCATCAGCCAGGATCCCGCCTTTATCCGCCATATTCGCCAAGATCCTGTCTGGGGCACGCTGGCGGCTGTACGCAACAAGCGGGTCTATTGGGTGCCGAACAAGCCCTTTGGTTGGATTGACTCGCCGCCGGGAATAAACCGGCTGCTCGGCATGAGTTACCTTAGGTTGCTGTTGTCCGGCGCTGATGAGCAGGCCAAGCAAGCATTGGTGAAGGATTTCTACCGCGATTTTTACCACAGTGAGCTTAGCGAGGAGCAGGCGGCCAATCTGCTGCGCCCCGAATGAACGACAGAATCAAATACCCACTGGCGACCGGAATTTGTCTCAGCATTCTCTGTTTTGCCGCAGCCAGTGGCCAGTATCCTCTCAGTCTGGCGCAGCAGGGGCAGGCGCTTTGGCATGCCATCGGTGGCGATGTGGCCGCTCTGGACAGCAAGAGCATCAGTGTCTTTTGGCATTTGCGGCTGCCCAGAATTTTGGCGGCGCTTATGATAGGAGCCGGTCTGGCCGCCAGCGGCGCCGCTTATCAGGGAATGTTCCGTAACCCTCTGGTATCACCTGATATTCTGGGCGTTTCTGCCGGCGCCGGTCTGGGCGCCGTATTGGGCATTTATCTGGACTTATCGGTTTACAACATCCAGCTGTTTGCCTTTCTCGGTGGTTTGCTGGTGGTGGCTCTGGTTTGTCTGCTGGCGCGGCTCAGTCGTCAGGGCGATCCTGTGTTGTCTTTGGTTCTGGTGGGCATAGCTATTGGCGCCTTGTGCGGCGCCGGTATTTCATTGATGAAATTGTTGGCCGATCCCTACAGTCAGCTGCCTTCCATTACTTTCTGGCTGATGGGCGGGTTGTCGGATATCACTCTGGAAGATCTCAAGTCCAGCCTGCTGCCCATGATACTGGGATTGGTGCCGTTAATGCTGCTGCGCTGGCGTATGAATCTGTTAAGCCTGGCCGACGATGAGGCCCGCAGCCTAGGGCTCAACATAGCGAAAACCCGGCTGATATTTATTCTGGCGGCCACACTGCTGACTGCGGCGGCGGTATCCATCGCCGGCATTATAGGTTGGCTCGGGCTGGTGGTGCCGCATATCGCTCGTATGCTGGTGGGCGCCGATTTCAGAAGGCTGTTGCCCATGTCCATGCTGCTGGGCGCCTTTATGTTGCTGCTGACCGACACCCTGGCCCGCACTCTGGCGCCGATTGAGCTGCCGCTGGGGATTTTGACCGCCTGCATAGGCGCGCCCTTCTTTATGTTTTTGCTGCTGAGGGGTGGAGGCCGGGGTCAATGATAGCCAGCATGCAAGGTGTCACAGTGGGCTATGCCGGTAAGCCTTTGTTGGCTAATGTAGAGCTTTGCTTACCGGAAGCTGAAATCGTCTGTTTGCTCGGCTGTAATGGCAGCGGCAAGACCAGCTTATTGAAAACATTGCTTGGCTTGCTGGTGCCGCTTGCCGGTGAGATAAAGATAGCCGGCAGGCAAATTCATCAATGGTCGCAGCGCGAGCTGGCACAACAGATGGCCTATGTGCCACAGGCACAGTTGAGCCGTTTTTCCTTTCGGGTGTTGGAAATGGTGCTCATGGGCTGCCAGTCGCGGCTGGGACTGTTTGCCGTGCCCGGCGCGAATGAGCAGAAACGGGCGCTGGCGGTCTTGAAACAACTGGATATAGCTCACCTGGCCGATTGCGCCATGGATCAGATAAGCGGCGGCGAGCGCCAGCTGGTGTTGATTGCCAGGGCCTTGCTGCAATCTCCAAGATTGCTGGTGATGGACGAACCGGCCGCCAGCCTGGATTTCGGCAATCAAATCAAGTTGCTGGCTCAGGTTAAACGACTCAAACAGCAGGGAATCGCAGTATTGATGTCGACTCACCATCCGCGTCATGCCGAGCTGTTGGCCGACAGTGTGGCGCTGGTGGAACCCGGTCATGGCCTGAGACAAGGCGCAGTGGCCGGGCAGTTACAGGTATCGGGACTGGCGCAGCTCTATGGCGTCAGTGAGTCTGCGATTGCCGAGCACCTTTAAGGTGCCGGCTGAGGGTTAAATCTTAAGCAAGGTGATTTCATGATAATAGAAGAGCTGGACTTTGCCGCCATGTACCGCGAGCACCTGCAAAGGGCGGAACGCACCCACAAGAGTGCCGAACATTGGGACAAACGGGCCGAGAAGATGGCCGAAAACTGCGCCAGACCCAAGGACAGTTACTTGGAGGGCTTTTTCAAGCTGATGGATTTGAGTGATTGCGACACTCTTTTGGATATGGGTTGTGGCCCGGGCTCTGTGTGTCTGGGGCTGGCCGACAAGATGCAGGCCGTCTATGGCCTGGATTACAGCAGCGGCATGTTGGAAGTGGCCAAGCGCCGCGCAGATGCGGAAGGCTTGAGTAATGTCACTCTTATCCAAAGAGCCTGGGAAGATGATTGGAGCGACATCCCCGTGTGTGATATCGCAGTGGCGTCGCGCTCGACTCTGGTGGGCTGCCTCAAGAGTGCCCTGGAAAAGCTCAATCGCCAGGCCCGCAAGCGGGTTTATACCACTCATACCGTCAGCTCAACCTTTATCGATCCCGCCATTATTCAAGCCATAGGCCGTAAGCTAGTGACTCTGCCGAACTATCTGTATGCGGTGAATATTTTGCAGCAGATGGGCATTAAGCCCAAGGTGGAGTTCATCGAGTCCAGTGGTTGCATGAACCAGGCCGAGAGTTACGCCCAGTTTGAAGACAACGTTGCCTGGTCGCTGGGGCCGCTGGATGACGCCGAAAAACTGCGGTTGCAGGAGTATTACCAGAGTCATAAGCAACAGGGCAAACCTCTGCGAACCGGCGATCGCAGCTGGGCCATGGTCTATTGGGATGTGATACCCCAGGCCTGAGTCAGAGTCTGATTAGTTATTGCCCGGACTCGCATCGAGCTCCGGGTATTTTTTTAATAATCGATATATAAAAATTTATACATCGATTGAGTATTGAAGGTCTGTAGTATGAAACCAAAGCACTATTACTCTATTCTGCCGCTGATGCTGGCTTCTCCGCTGGCGCTTGCCGATGGCAGCGTGGCTGAGTCTGAGAATAAAAACGAAACCAAAATAGAAAGGATCAGTGTCTGGGGCAGCCCGGTTGCCGCCAATCAGGACAGCGTCAATCAAGACACCATCAAGATGCTGAACAAGCAAAACGTGGCCGAGGCGCTGAATATTATTCCCGGGGTCAGCCTGCAAAAATCCGGTCGTCGTAACGAGGTTCAGGTTAAGGTTCGGGGTTTTGACAGCAAGCAGGTGCCGCTGTTTTTTGATGGGATCCCGATTTACATCCCTTATGACGGCAATCTGGACTTGGGGCGTTTTCTGGCGTCGGATCTGGCCTCGGTGGAAGTCTCTAAAGGTTATGCCTCTTTGCTGCAGGGGCCGAACATGATGGGCGGTGCCATCAACCTGACGACCCGCAGACCCAAGAAGAGCTTTGAAGCACAACTGAACGCCTCCCAAGGCTGGGCCCGCGGAGAGGACAACGGTTATAGCCTGGATGCCAGTCTGGCCGGCAGCAATGATTGGGGCTTTATCCAATTGAGCGGCAACAAGCTGGACAAAGACTTTGTCGGCCTGTCCCACGACAACGACAACCCGATCGCCGGCAGCGACGGCAAACGCGTCAACTCGGCATACAGCGATAGCCGCGGTACCGCCAAATTTGGTCTGACTCCCAATGAAACAGACGAGTACATCTTTACCTATATCCGCCAGGAAGGGGAAAAGAACAGTCCGCCCTATGCCGGCACTGAAGCCGATATTCGCCCTACCTATTGGCAATGGCCGCAGTACGACAAACAGAGCTTTTACTACAGCGGCTATACAGAGTTCAGCCCTGGAGTTGTGCTGCACAGTCGCCTCTATCGCGATGAATTTGAAAACACCCTGAGGATATACAAGAGCCTGGAAAACCTGCAGCAACAAAAAGGCCCCTACAGTCATTATGACGATGCCAGCAATGGTGCCGGCCTGCAGCTCAGTATCGATATGCGCAAAGACGACATCTTGTCGTTTGCCGCTCACTGGAAGGAAGACCTGCACAAGGAGCAAGGGGAGCCTGACGGGGAGTTTGACAAGTACAAGGATAGAACCCTGTCGGCGGCAGTGGAGTATCAATGGGCACTGAGAGATAACCTGGATCTGGTTGGGGGCATCAGCTACGACTCCCGAAAGAGCCTTGAAGGCTACAAGCATGAAAAGGATGGCAGCCTGACCCGCTATGAAGACAACTCGCAGCACGCCTTCAACTGGCAAGTGATGGCCCGCTATGAATTGGCAAACCTGGATACACTGCAACTGTCTCTATCCCAGCGTAGCCGCTTTCCGACGCTGAAAGAACGCTACACCACTTTCAGGCCCGCCTATGGCCAAACTGCCATAGTCAACCCGCATCTGGAGCCTGAGCGAGCGACCAACCTGGAGCTCAGTTATAAGGCGACATTGGCGACTAACTGGCAGTTGGACAGCAGTGTCTACTATAACCGGGTGTCCGATGCGATTTTGACCCATAACATCACCCCGACACTTATCCAAAACCGCAACAGCGGCAGGGTAGATTACAGCGGGCTGGATCTGGGGCTTTATGGTGATCTCAGCGATTGGGCCAGTGTTGGCCTGAGCTACAGCTATATTCACGCCGATGTTGAGGATGAACAGCTCGATGTTACCGGCCTGCCGGATCATCAACTCTTTGCCTGGGTTAAGCTGACTCCGCTGGAGGAGCTGGACATCATTCTGAGTCAGGAAGCTCGCAGCGACAGCCTCAGCAATTCAAATGGCAATCAGGTCGCCAGTGGTTTCGGAGTGACCGGCATTCGCTTCGACTATCGCATCTGGCAGGGGCTGAGTGTTAATGCCTCGGTCAACAATCTGTTTGACCGCAACTACGCCTATAGTGAGGGCTTCCCCGAGGAGGGACGTAACTATTGGCTGGGGGTGGAATACCGTTTCGGTCACTAAGCCTTTCAAGGAGGCAGAAAACAGAAGAACCCGGCCATGAGCGGGTTCTTTGTTATCTGATAGCGTTTGTGCTCAGAGTGCGTTAGCGCAGCAGAATGAACAGCAAAGGCAGCAGGACGCCTGTGAGCGCCAGCCAGGTCTTGCGGCTCTTGAGCAGGTTGCCACTACGCAACATCACCAGCGCCGATAGCGCCAAAAACAGCAGCATGGCGGCATAGATGTCGGCAATCCAGGTCCAGGCGTCACGGGCATGGTTAAGATGCAGATAATTGAGTGCCTGCAGTAATGGCCTGCTGTTTACCATCTCGGCCGAGACTGTGCCGGATACCAGGTTAGCGCTCAGTTGGCTGCCATCTTTGAGAAAGACTTGGTACTCATTGGCGCTGGCACGATAACCGCTGCGGATATTATCCTGCAGCGAAAAGTGGCGGCTCAACAGGCTTTGAATGTCACTGTTACCCAATGAAGGATTCAACCCTTCGACACGGCTCTCACTCTGGGTTATCTGGTAGTTGGGGTTCCAGTCATTGATGTGATTGACGGCAATCCCCGAAATGGCATACACCAGAGTCATGCCTATGCACAGATACCCTATGTCTCTGTGCAATAAACGGATCCTTTTGCGCAGCTTGTTACTCAGCATCACGGATTTCGACTCCGTATGGATGCAACTGATAGAAAGTCACTGCTTGAGTTACGGACTCAGGATCGAAGGGCTTGTTGTGTTGCTGGGCCTGATGCCCGAGATAAGCGCGGGTCTGTTCGAGATCCAGCTCAATTGCCTCTAACGCTCCGGTAGCATAGGCTTTTTGCCCACGGGCACTGACGGGAAAGACCATCTCGCCGTCGCGAACCTTGACTCTCAATCGATCAAAGCTGTCGTCGGTTGCCAGTTCCATCCAGCAGCCCCGCTTGCTGCACACTGAGACTATGGTGCCTTCTACCGTGAGCTCCTTACCCACATAGTCATTCGGCGATGCCATCAATGTGGAAATGGGCACGAAGATATTCAGATCGACCGGTTCGCCGAACTTGCTGTCGGCACTAAAGGCAAGAGGGGTAAACAGGGCTGCCAACAGGATTAACTGATTGATACGCATGGGAGTAACCTTTGTAGTTGAATATGACTTGTTGAGAATAGTTATTATTTAATGTTGCGATATTATTGAAGCCTGAAGCGATATTCAAGTATTCAGGGCATTGAAATCCCAATATGCGAGCTGGTCGGCATTTTGCCGATTAATCAAGATTATCTGTCTATTTTCAATAGGGTTTCCAAGAGGTGATACTCAGTTGTTGGGCCCGGATGGCGAGACTGGCCAGAGTGCGGCCGAACGTGAAACAATAGCGCAACGGACAAATGGAAGGAAAACACATGCAGCCTATTTTGATCACCGGCGTCGGAAAGCGTCTGGGACTGGCAATGTCCAGGGACTTGATGGCTCAGGGCTATCCACTCATCGGCACCTATCGCAGCCATTACGCCGCCATCGACGAGCTCAAGGTCGCGGGCGCCGAGTTGCATCGAGTGGATCTCTTGCAAAATAGCGAGATCAAAGCCTTTATTGCCGATGTAAAAAGCAAGCATGAGTCTCTGCGGGCAATCATTCACAACGCCTCGGATTGGATGCCGGAGCAGCCTGACACAGATGCCGCAGAGGTTTTTGACAGTATGATGCAGATCCACGCCTCCGTGCCCTATCAGTTGAATCTGGCACTGGCGCCGCTACTGGAAACTGATGAGATAGGCAGCCGGGATATCATTCATATCAGCGACTATGTGGCGCAGAAGGGCAGTAAGAAGCACATAGCCTATGCCGCCAGTAAGGCGGCGCTGGATAATTTGACCCTGTCATTTGCCGCCAAGTTGGCGCCGGGCGTCAAGGTCAACGGCATAGCGCCGGCACTGATGCTGTTCAATAAGCAGGATGATAGCGCCTACCGGCAAAAGGCGCTTGCCAAGGCATTATTGCCCAAAGAGGGCGGCGAGCAGGAGATGCTGGCCGCCGTGAAGTATCTGATGACCAGCCGTTATATGACGGGCCGCACTCTGTCACTCGATGGTGGGCGGCCGCTTAAGTGATTCAATGCAGCAAGGGACAACTGGGCTTTAAGGCCAGCACATCGCACTGTAGTTGATTGAGCATCTGCTCAGAGGCGTGGCCGTTGAGTTCGCTCAGCAACCCTCTGTGCTCTGCCGCGCCCATGATTACTATGTTGCTGTGCCATTTGTGGGCGGCCTCCGGTACCACATGATCCGGCATGCCGCTGGCCAGATGCAACTGCTCGTCACTCAAGGCCAAAGGTCTGGCGACCTGCCGCAGTTTTTGCCACTGATTGTCTTTCTGAGAGCGACAGCCGGGTTGCTGGTTATCGAAGGCCATACTGATGTCCGCTTCCTGATAGCAGTTGAGCAGATGCAGCCTTTGTTGCAGCAAACCGGCAAAATCAAAGGCCTGTTGCAGCAACCTGTGATTGAAATGGGAATGATCTTCCGTGTCTTCATCCAGCTCCAAAGCCGCCAGTAACGACCCTTGTTGCTCCCAGGGAGAGTCGCTGACAAACATCACCGGCAGGGACACCCGTTGCAGCAGTTGCCAGTCATCTGTATGACCCAATTCACACTGCAGGGCTGAGTAGCTGTGATGTTCTACCAACAGCAGATCGTAATGCGCCTGTTTTAGCTCGGTGAGAATGGCGGTCGGCAGATCCTTGGCCTGACACTGCTTCAAGCAAAGGTTCAGTTCCCTCGATGGGTAATGTGGACGCTTTTCCCTTAGATGGGAAACCAAGGGCTGTGGATGCACTTTTTGTTGTAGCCACTGACCAATACCCTGATATTTAGGGGTTTTGACTCTGAGCAGTGTGAGCTCGGCATGGCTGGCATTGGCCAGTTGCACCGCTTTTCTCAGGGCCAGTTTTCCTCTGTTACTGTCGTCCGAAACGGCCAGCAAGCGTGTAAATACACTCATGACTCTATCCTCGAGGCCAAGTCTAATATTGGCTTCGTATAAGTCTAGCCATACCGCGCCACGCCATCAGATCCTTTTGCTCTTGAAATGCCCGTCAATAGCGGCTTTTGGGTCTTTATGCCGGTCTACTTTGAATTCGGTCTTACGGCAAGGTGCCGTCACCCTGGGCTGGTTGTACAGTCTGTTTGCCAAGAAGTGAATCAAGGCGGCTCCCCCACCCAGTGAGCGAAGGCGAGGGAGCCTGTAAGGTTATTTATGACAGCCCTTAGCTTGGGCGATTGCGCTGTTTTGGCAGGTCGCTCAGGTACTGGACAAACTCCACTTCAAACCCGGCCGGGTCGATAAAGTACACATTGCGGCGCCAGGGCTCGTCAGCACCGTCTTTATCTATGCTATAGCCTGCGTCCTGCAGGCGCTTGATCACCCCGTCAATGTCTGCAGTGACAAAGGCGAAGTGGGCCAGCCCGGGTTGATGACCGCTCAAGTCGCGGTTATTGCCTTCACCGTTATCGCTGAAAGCCAGGTATTGATAGTCATCACCGAAGTGGAGCCATTTTCGTGGCTTGCCATACCAGCTTCCTTCTCCTTGGCAGCGGATCTGCCAGTGAGGAAAGGCGGCGCGGTAAAAATCCAGGGTCTTGGGGAGGTCTGCGACCACCAGGTTCAGATGTTCCAGTTGTATCATTTGCGTTCTCCTTGATAATTGTCCCTTTTACTGCTTGTTTGGGCCTTTGTTTACATGCCGTAGCAATATTCCTGTTGTTTGGGAAAGGGGGCGTCCCTGTGGGCAAAACGTATCTGTGCCAGTGCTGCTGCATACTGGGCCAACATATGCAGGCTATAACCGATCCTTTCTCTTAATCTGGCATCGCGGATGCTGTCGCATTCGGGGTTGAGCATTTTCTCGACATCGCGGACGATCAAATGATCCGGAACGGCCACCAGTTTGTTGTTTTTCATGGCGTTCATTCTCAATTCACTGATGGGATAGGCGCCGCTTATGCCTGAGACAACTGCAACCAGCAGCACAGGCTTATGGGCCGTATGTTGGCTGTCACACATCAGCAGAAAGTTCTTCAACAAAGGTGTCGCCATGCCGCCCCATTCCGGAGTGATAAGCACCAGAGCATCGGCTGCTGTCACCTTGGCTTCTATCCGTTGCCAGTCGGCGCCCTTGTTTTGTTGCTCACCATCCCAGAAGGGAAGATTGAAACCGCAGAGCTCCAAATGCTCCGCCTCCGCGAGTTGCTTGGTCTTTATTTCCCGGGTGATGAATTCTGCGACCTTGGCACTCTGGGATTGGAAACGTTGGCTGGCGCTGACGACTAGGTATTTCATGTTAAGTAAACCTTTTTGTTTATTTATTGTTTTATAAGGTATGTGCTTTACTTAATAATGTAAAGATAAAATAAACAAAAAAGTTTATTTATTCTGGATGCGGCGTCCTGAACCGGGCATAATCAGCGCTGGAGGTGCCATGAAGACCACAGACAAGATAGTCGACATTCTCAAGTTGAACGGAGCCCAGACGGCCCAGAGCTTGGCCGCAGAGCTGGGGCTGACCAGTATGGGGGTGCGTCAACATCTGCAAGCCCTTGAAGCCGAGGGGCTGGTGCGGACTGAAGACAGGGCCGAAGGCCGCGGCAGACCTGCGCGTTATTGGACGCTGACCGAGCAGAGTCGCTCGCTGTTTGCCGACCGTCACGATGAGCTGAGCCTGCAGCTGATAACTTCAGTGCGTCAGGTCTTTGGTGACGAGGGCTTGGATAAACTCATCAGTCACAGGGAGCAGCAAAGCCTCGAGAGCTATTCGAGCCAGATGGCCGCTGCCGCTTCCCTGGCCGATAAGCTGGAATGCCTGGCCGAGATCCGAAGCCGTGAAGGCTATATGGCGCAGATTGAAGTGGACAGTACCGGCTTTTGGCTGCTGGAAAACCATTGTCCTATTTGTGCGGCGGCCACGAGTTGCCAGAACTTTTGTCGCTCTGAGCTGGCATTGTTCCGGCAGCTGCTGGGGCCTGAGGTGGAAGTCAGTCGCCGCGAACACATTCTGGATGGTTCACGTCGCTGTGCTTATCGGATTGAAGCTAAAGGCGCCTTAAACGATGCGCAGTAAGAGGGGGCGACTGGACAGGTTTCTCGCCGGGCAGCTGAATATTCCCCGCAAACAGGCCAGGCAATTACTTGCCGATGGCCGAGTTTGGCTCGATGACGAGCAGGTGTTTGCCGCAGACAGACTTATCCATGAGTTCAGTCATATTCGTCTCGATGAGCAATGGCTGCAGCGGCAAAACCCTGTCTACTGGATGTTGAACAAGCCTGCCGGAGTAGTGAGCGCCACCCAAGATCCCGAGCATAAAACCGTGCTCGACTGCCTGCCCCCGGCGGCGTTGGTGCCGGGGCTGCATATCGCCGGCCGCCTGGATAAGCAGAGTACCGGGCTGGTGCTGCTCAGTAATGACAGCCGCTGGACCCAGGCGTTGACCCTGCCTTCATCGAGTAAAGCCAAGCGTTATCGGGTGCGTCTGGCCAATCCGATGGATGACACTTATATCGAGGCTTTCAGGGGCGGATTTTTCTTTGAGTTTGAAAACGTCATCACAGCGCCGGCCGAACTGAGAATTTTGGCAAGCCATGAGGCCGAGGTGATACTCACTGAGGGCAAATATCACCAGATAAAACGCATGTTCGGCCGCTTTCGTAACCCTGTACTGGCGCTGCATCGCAGCCAGATAGCTCAGATAGTGTTGGATGACTCTCTGGCCGAGGGCGAAGCCAGAGAGTTGACCCGGGAAGAGGTGGAGTCGGTCGCTTACTGACGATTTTACTGACGGCTACTGAACTGCGGCGATAATGCTATCTATGGCCTGCACCACCTGCATACTGGCATCTTCCATCCGTTGCAGCGCCATTACCTGCTCTGTGGTGTCGCCGGCTGCGGCGTGTTCCAGCGCCAGGCGGCCACTCTCGTGCACCAATGCATGCGGCGCTTCCAACTCGCGGAACCCCGGGAGTGAGCTATAGAGGCTGGCGCCTTGTCCTTCGTAGTACCACTTACCCAA
Organism: Shewanella sp. K8; assembly: GCF_028823715.1. Lineage (NCBI taxonomy): Bacteria > Pseudomonadati > Pseudomonadota > Gammaproteobacteria > Alteromonadales > Shewanellaceae > Shewanella > Shewanella sp. K8. The sequence goes on along the minus strand of NZ_JAPEHY010000025.1, from coordinate 20,094 downwards.
ACGGCAGTCATGGTGGCTGTTTACCGGCTGATCAAAACACTGGTTTTGCAGCAGTTCATAGATATTCTGCTTCCATACCGCATGATCCAGCTTGGTGGTGTTGAGGAAAGACACAGTCGCGGCATGGCTGATCACCTGCTGCATCTGCGCCGATTGCGCCAACACCTGAGTGACCACAGTGTCTATCTGTACCGCCGAGCTGGCCACTTCATCGGCGCAGCCTTGGTTGTCATCTGTCAGAGTTCGTATGCTTTCCGACTGAGTGATGATCTGCTGCACCAACTGCTCTATCTGTTGGCTGGCGTCACTGGCCTTGGCCGCCAACTGCCGGACTTCATCGGCCACCACGGCAAAGCCGCGACCAGCCTCTCCGGCGCGTGCGGCTTCGATGGCTGCATTGAGCGCCAACAGGTTGGTCTGTGCCGAAATACCCTGAATGGCGCTGACAAACTGGCTGATGCTTTGGGTACTGGTATCCAGCTGCGCCACTGTCCCCAGACTATGCTGTGACTGTGAACTGAGCAGATGGGCTCGCTCTCCCAGCCTGGCAACGGCGCTGCGGGTTTGCTCGAACAGGGCGTTGAGCTGCTCCAGCTTACCTTGCTCCTCAAGCAGACGTCCGGCGTCTTCGGCCATGGCCTCGCGTACCGATTGCAACATAAGCCCGCCCTGGTTCTGGCAGGCCAGCATGGCGGCGAAGTCGCGGTTTTGCGCCAGTGCCTGGTCCCTTTCCTGTTTGAGCTGCCCCAGTTGCAACTGCAATTGCTCCAGTGTCGCCTGGTGCTGCTGGCCCTGTTCCTCGAGCCGTTGTTTCAATGAATCTATCTGCCGGTGAAGACGATGGTTAAAAAGCATAAGACTTCCTTGGATACAAATAGTTGCATTCTATTTATGGCTATTTTAAGCATAGACTTTGGCCCGTTCCCTTGGCGGGATCAAGCTCTCATTCACAATCAATATATAAAAACGCCACCCTGAGGTGGCGTATCAAATCAGGCTTGGGCCTGCTGCATTCTCAGCAGCCACTTACCGTAGATATAGATGCCGACGGCGGAAATGGTGCCTATGGCGCCTATGATGTACCAGGCCATGCCTATGTTGTGGCTCTGGTAGAGGATCTCGGTCAGCTCGCGGCCACTTTGGCCGGTGAACTCAACCAGTTTATGAAAGGCTTCCCCCTGCGGAATGGCGGCCACGTCGTTCTGTGACATACCCTTATCCAGCAGCATCTCACGGGAGAAGATCTCTTTGGAGGCAAAGATTTCATAGAGTTTGGGGCCGAAATAGCCTTCCAGGCCCCAGCCTATGCCCTGTGGCAACATCACAAAGCCGAGGTACATGGCCTTCTTGCCTTCGGGGGCGATATTGCCCATAAACTCATTCTTCTTGGGACTTATCATCATTTCGCCGAGGGAGAACATGGCGATAGCCAACACGATAAACCAGGCCGCATGGGTGGCACCGATCAACACAAAGGCAAATATAGACAGCAGACAGCCGGCCAGCATGGCGCTGGTGATGCGGTACTTGGCGGTCAGGGCGGCTATCAGGAAGCAGCTGGTCATAATCAGACCCGCGTTGAGGTTGAGCATGCCTTCCGGCATGACCTTGGTGCCTTCGTTGTTCAACCCGAGCCAGAATTGCAGTATGCCGTTGCTGGTGCCTTCAGGACCAAACAGGCTGGTGACAATCACGCTGGTATCCACCCATTCGGCGATATGAATAGGCAGCACGTCAAACAGGGAGTTGAACAGGAACCAGAAGCCGGAGAACACCAGCATATAGTAAATGACTACCGGCTTTTTCAGCTCGCTCCAGGCATCTTTCCATAGCATTTCCTGCTTGAGTTCGCCGGACTTGATCTTACGTTGCCGTTCCAGGCGTTGCTCTTTACCCGGCTCTTTGTACGTCAGCAGGAACAGGAAGTTGAGCGAGATAATGGCGGCGCAGGCGTAGAACACATTGTCCCAGGACAGCTGCCGCATATGCACTGCCACCAAGGGACCAAGGAAGCCACCGATATTCACAACCTGATAGAAGATACCCCAGGCCATGGAGGTGTTGTTACGGTTGGTGGACAGCACCAGCGTTCCCTGGATGCCGGGTTTGAAGATGCCGGTGCCGGCCGCCAGCAACATGGCGCCGAACAAAAAGCCCCAGAAGCTGGGGAAGAAGGCCATACAGAGGTAGCCACAGATCTTGATAATAGTTGAGGCAAAGATGGTCTCTTTGTAGCCCACCCTATCTGAGATCCCGCCGGTAAATACCGGCACAAAGGTCTGCAGTAAGGCCCAGACTGAAATAATGATACCGTAGTCGCTGAGGCTGATACCTAGGCCACCTTCGGAAGCCGGTGCCTTGGCATAGAGTCCGGCACTGGCCTTAACGCCGTAGTAGGCGATACGTTCAACCAGTTCCATGCCGCCGACCAGCCAGAAGATATAGCTTAAACTGGCGATGGAAGCCCACATCCCCAGTTGCTTGACTTCGCGCAGGTCATTGCCCGCACAGGAGTTGGAGTCGCTCATACTCTTCCCTTGTCTGTATTATTATGTTTGTAGGTCTTTTATCAATCGCAGGCTAATGCCTTGTATCAAAAAAGGTGATAACCGCGACACTTTACCCGCTTTACTGTCAAACACCAAAAAACAAGCCTGATCAAATTGGAAAAATCACGATCTGCCTGGCAAAAATTGCTGCTTACTTTTAACAATATTCATAACTTTCAAATCATTAACTTGGATAAGTGACTCATTCGCTTGCAGACCTTGCTATCTCCTTGTAGCTTGGAGTTTGTTTGAGCTGATACTGGAAAGTCTGCGGCGGCAATTGAGCGCGCCCAAGGGACTGAGTAAGGAGCCAAGATGCGAGTATTAACTGTAATGACTGTGGGCACTCTGTTGCTGTTGGCGGGCTGCTCTGAAGAGGCGGCAAAAACCGAGTCCGAGAGTCTGAAAGATACTGTGGGAAGCCCTAATCCGGCAGCGGTATTTTGTGTCGAATCCGGCGGTAAGCTGGAGCTGGTTCAGGAACAAAAGGGCACTGTAGGCTATTGTCACCTGCCGGATGGCAGCATTGTGGAAGAGTGGACCTATTTTCGGGCCAATCATCCGGTAAATTGATTGGCCCGACTCCCTAAAAGGGGGGTTAGAAGCGGTAGCTGTAGGCCAGGTTGACAAAGTTGAGCCCTGGGTTGGGCTTGCTGAGGCCGGCATTGGAATAATGCAGGTAGGTGATGGAGACAGTCTGTTTGCGCTGACGGCCAAATTTGAAGGCAAAGCCCAATCTGTCTTCAAACTGATAGTGTGAGCCGACATCCTTACCGGCAAATTGGCTGTCATCCAAGAGGGCAAAGCCGATCCCGGCCTCGAGATAAAAGTCCAGCCATTGCCCCCTCATCAGCGGGTATCTCAATATGGGTGACATGGCCAGCACATGATTGACATCATGCTGGTTATCCTCGCCGTATTCCCAAAAGTTGATACTGGCTTCCAGGGTCAGTTCCAAATCTTCACTGATAGGTTTCAGGGTATCCAGATACAGCTGATAAGCCAGTTTGATACCGTTGGCCTGGCCTTCGCCATGGATATAGTTGATTGCCACGCCCTGTTCGGCGGCGTTGGCATCTCCCGGCAATAAACTGCCCGGCAATAAACTGCCCGGCAATATCAAGCTGAGCATGAGTGTAAGCAGGGGGAATAGTCTCTGTGAGTGTTTCATCTCGTTTCTGCCTCTCGAATCAATGTCGGCAGTTTAAATCCGTAAAATTAGAAAAAATATCGCAATAAAAGCGAGTTAATTTTCTAAAAAATGGAACTGTTAGTCTGTGCCAAGCCGAATGCAAACCAAACTGTATTTGCTGGTAAAAGCAAACCAAGTGGTCAGATTCAGCTGGTTCAAGCCAGTCGGATTTAATGCCTTAAGGGGTATTACAGAGGGAATATCGCTGTACTTGGTTATTTTAACCCTATAGTCATGCCAGGATTAGTCACTCAGACAGGGACAGTGTGTTGCATCTTGGCGGGCAATGCCGGCCGGTGAAAAATCCGACCGATTGCGCTGCGAGAGGCTCAGCCAAGGGGCGGGCTTATGGCCCCTTGGGCTGAGCTAGTACAGCTGAGTGACCCATTGGTTAGCGAAACAGATTAAGTCCCATGGCGGCTTTGACATCTTGCAGTACGGCATCACTGATGGCTCTGGCTTCTTCCGTGCCCCGCTGCAGTATCGCCAGCAGTTGCCCCTTGTCTGCCATAGCCTGACTGCGCCGTTCACGCATGGGCGCGAGTAACTCCTGCAGGCAGTCATTGAGTATCCGTTTGCACTTCATGTCCCCGAGGCCTCCTCGGCGATAATGGGCCTTGAGCTCGGCTACCAGCGCCTTGTCCGGGTGGAAAGCATCGAGATAACTGAACACCGTATTGCCCTCGACTCTGCCCGGATCTTCCACCCTCAGATGGTTGGGATCCGTATACATGGAAAACACCGCTTGCTTGAGTTCGTCACTGCTCATTCCCAGTTCTATGGTGTTGCCAAGGGATTTGGACATCTTGGCCTTGCCGTCGAGGCCTGGGAGGCGGCCTGTGTCACTGAGAATTGCCTGACACTCCTTGAGCACTTCAGCCCCCACCAGATTGTTGAAGCGACGGACGATTTCATTGCTTTGCTCCAGCATGGGCAACTGATCTTCACCCACAGGCACATGAGTGGCGCGAAAGGCGGTAATATCGGCGGTCTGACTGGCGGGGTAGACCAGAAAACCCGCCGGAAGGCTGCGCTCAAAGCCTTTTTGCTGGATCTCCGCCTTGACTGTGGGATTGCGCTCAAGCCGGGCAACCGTCACCAAGTTCAAGTAGATGCAGGTGAGTTCCGACAGCGCAGGTAGCGCGCTTTGCAGGCAAAAACGTGTCTTGGCCGGATCCAACCCGGCCGCCAGGTAGTCGGCCATGACTTCGAGAATATTGTCGGTCACCTTGGCCGGGTTATGGCCGTTGTCGGTCAAAGCCTGATAGTCGGCGATCATTACGTTCTGATCGAATTCGTCCTGAACCTGGACTCTTTGCCTGAGCGAACCGACATAGTGGCCGATATGCAGTTTGCCTGTGGGTCTGTCGCCTGTGAGTATGATCTGTTTCATCTTGTTCTCCTTGAGATTGCCGGAGCCATAAGACGTACAGATACACAAAGGCCGCCTTATGGCGGCCCGGAAGATATGATTTTACCTATGTTTAATCCTGACGCCGCCGGTTTGGGCTGCGCCACCAAGTCTGTTGCATGAGCAATGAGTCGATTGGGGAATACATAGGATTAATCAAAAATACATTTAAAGACCCAAGGATAGTAAGTCCTGAGTCTGTGTTATGCAAGTCAATTAAAGGTCGGTTTTTTGTCAGGAATTTGTGCCAGGTCAAGCATTTTTTTACCGTAAGGTATAAGGTTAAAGCGTAGTCACTCGGCAAGTGAGAGGTGCTTATGATGCGGTCCTTGTTTGCTGGCAGATCTTGGCTGTTCCTGGGTATTGGCGCCAGTCTGCTGTTTTCGCTGGGGGTTGTGGGACGCTTTCCCGAGCAGGTGATGCAACTCAACCCCCTGATGCTGGTAGCCAGTCTGCTGGTGGCCGTTGGCGTCGGTGTCTGGTCGGCGCAGCTTGGCGGTAAAGCCTTGTGGGCGGTGCCGCTCTCGTTTGTGCTGGTGATGTTAGCCGGTACCCTGATGGCACAAACCTCGGTGGCGCTTATCGTCAGCAAGTCCTTTGTTCTCCTGTCCATGTTTGTGCTCGGCATGTTGATTGCCGGCAATATCTGTTTTGCTACCCATGTCGCCGCGGCCATGGTCGCCATGTTGGCATTCGCCCATGGCTATACCCTGGGCAGTGCCAATCTGGGTGTGGCCGACTGGACCCTCAGTGGTTCCAATTTGTTTTTGGGCTATCTGGTGGGAATAGGCGCAACGGTATTGATCCTCAGCATGGTGGGGGAGGTAACCTGTAAAGTGTTGGCCAAGAAGCAGCTGCAATACGTGCTCGGCACTTGCTTGTTGCTGGCCGGCTTGATGATGGTTGTGGCAGTGTGACGGAGCAGAAACAACAAGGGCAAGTTCGATGAACCTGCCCTTGAGTTTTTATGCCGCTTGGATAGCGGTTTGATTGGTCGGAGCGACAAGATTCGAACTTGCGACCCCTGCCTCCCGAAGACAGCGCTCTACCGGGCTGAGCTACGCTCCGACTCTGGAACCAGATGGTAAGGGAAGCTTAATTGGAAAAATGCCGACCAGGCCGCAAAATTATTCTCCGATGTGAGCTTGATAGTTGAAGCGCTGAAAAAAGCAGCATGGCATTACCCTCGGCTGAGCTCGATGATTCTGCTTATCAGGGCATAGAGGCCGTTGCTGCGGGATGGGCTCAGTTGCCCCTCCAAACCCAGTTGTTTGAGATAAGCCTTGGGCTCAAATTGCGCCAGGGTTTGGCTGTCGCTGTTATTCACCGCATGCAGCAACAAGGCGATCAGCCCCTTGACGATGCGGGCCTCGCTGTCGGCAATAAACAGATGCTTACCATCGACTTGGCAGTGGTAGAGCCAAGCGGCGCTTTCACAGCCGCGTACCCGGGCGGCTTCTGTTTGCAATTCGGGTGGCAGGGCCGGCAACAGCTTAGCGCCTTGCATCAACTGGCGGTATCTGTCCTGCCAATTATTGGCCGAGGAGACGGCTTCAAATAAGTCGGCCAGGGGCGCCTGGGTTTGCTTGGCAAATTGAATAAAGTCGGCAGCAGTGAGTGTTTCTGTCATGGTTCAATATCCCAGTAGCTCGGCGCTTGCCCTCAGGGCATCGAGAAAACGTTTGATATCTTGCTCATCAGTGTAGATCCCCACAGAGGCCCGGCAGCAGCCCTTGATACCCATCAGCGACATCAGTGGCATGGCACAATGATGGCCGCAGCGTACCGCTATGCCTTGTTGATCCAGCAGTATGCCTACATCCTGGTGATGCTCACCCCTGAGGTTAAAGGCCACGGCGCCCAGATTATCCCCGTGGGCGCCGTAAAGTTCGACCCCGGCAATGGCGGATAACCCCTGTTGCAGCTTGTTCAGCAGTTTTTGTTCGGCAAGTGCCAGGGCTTGTCTGTCCTGCTGTTCGAGAAAGGTAACGGCCTCTCCCAGACCTATGACCTCGGCTATCGGCGGGGTGCCGGCTTCGAGGCGGTTGGGCAAGTCGCCAAATGTACTGCCTTGGAAACTGACGGTTTTTATCATCTCACCGCCGGTCAGCAGTGGCTCCAAGGTGTCGAGCAATTCATAGCGGCCCCAGAGTACGCCTATGCCGCTGGGGCCATACATCTTGTGGCCGGAAAAAGCATAAAAGTCGCACCCCAGTTGCTGCATATCCAACTGCAGATGGGCGACGGCCTGGGCACCATCCACCACACTGATGGCGCCGGCGGCGCGAATATCCTGACACAAGGCTTGTATGTCATTGACCGTACCCAATACATTGGAAATATGGCTGAGGGCCACCAATTTGGGCTTTTGCTGGAGCAGCAGACTAAAGGCCGCCTTATCGAGGCGCAGATCTTTATCCAGCGGAATGGGTTCCAGCCTGGCACCACTGCGTTTGACCAGTTGTTGCCAGGGCAGCAGATTGGCGTGATGAGCGCAGCTGTCGACCAGAATGAGGTCATCCTTGCCAAAGCGCTTGCCAAGGCCCCAGGCCAGCAGGTTGATGGCTTCGGTGGTGCCGTGGGTGAAGATGATCTCTTCCCGCCGGGCGGCATGGATAAATTGTTGCAAGGCATCACGCACAGCTTCGTAGGCCTGGGTTGCCCGGGCGGAAAGCTGATGGGCCGCTCTGTGCACATTGGCGCAATCTTCACGGTAAAAATGCGCCATCGCTTCCAGCACCCGCCGGGGTTTTTGGCTGGTGGCGGCCGTGTCGAGATAGACCAGGGGATAATCCCCCAACATCTGGGTGAGCGCGGGAAACTGGGCGCGCAACTGTGGAGTGCTCATTGCTGTGGATCTTCAATCAAAAGGGCGCACAGATCTTTATGGATTTGTGCGCCCAATGCAAGGCGAAATATCTAGCCCTTAAGGACAGGGCAGGCGAAAGCGGCTCGATAGCGAGTTGAGTTCACCGAGCAGTTCATCACTCAGCTTAAGCTGCGAGGCGGCAATGTTCTCCTTTAACTGCTCCAGATTGGTGGCGCCTATGATATTGCTGCCCACAAAGGGACGGGAGTTGACGAATGCCAGTGCCATCTGTGCCGGGCTCAGGTGGAATTTTTGGGCCAGCTTGACGTAGGCCTCGGTGGCCTCAAGCGCCAACTCGGTGCCGGTATAGCGGGCGAAGCGCTTGAACAGGGTCAACCTGGCGCCTTCTGGCCATTGGCCATTTAAGTACTTGCCTGTGAGGGTACCGAAGGCCAATGGCGAGTAGGCCAGCAGCGGTAACTCTTCGCGGTGGCTTATTTCACTCATGCCCACTTCAAAGCTGCGATTCAGCAGGTTATAGGGGTTCTGCACGCTGACAATCCGCGGCAGGCCGTGTTTCTCAGCCAGTTGCAGGTATTTCATCAGGCCCCATGGGGTTTCGTTGGAGACCCCGATATAGCGCACCTTGCCGGCGCGGATCACTTCGCTCAAGGCTTCTAGGGTATCCAGGATGGGGGTCATCGACTCCTGCTCCTGCTGCTCATAGAAGAGTTCGCCGAAGAAGTTACAGTTTCTGTGGGGCCAGTGGATTTGGTAGAGATCGATACAGTCTACGCCCAGGCGCTGCAATGATGCATCCACCGCCAGCTGGATATTGCGCCAGTCCAGTGCCATCTTGCTGCGGATATAGTCACTCTTGCCGCCGGGAGCCGCCACCTTGGTGGCAATCACCAGGTTATCTCTGTTGCCTCGGGCCTTGAGATAGGCGCCAAGGATGCGTTCGGTCTCACCCTGAGTCTCGGGTTTGGGCGGCACCGGATACATCTCGGCAGTGTCGATAAAGTTAATCCCTTCGGCTAGGGCCATATCCAACTGGGCGAAGGCGTCGGCCTGGCTGTTTTGCTCGCCCCAGGTCATGGTGCCGAGGCACAGTTTGCTCACTTCCAGAGTGGAGTGGGGGATACGTCTGTATTCCATTGAAAGCTCCCGCTAATTTCCTTATCTGCAAGCTAACAAGTGACAGAGGTTGATTGTCAATAAATAAAACCGTTTTCGTGTCACTTTTGTTGTTTTTCAGTTTGTTGAGCGGGAAGTGCAGGAATGGGAAGTATGGTTTGGATTTCAATCTGTTGCATAACGCCATTGCTGACGAATCAATCAAGGGAGAGGTGGTAATTGAGGACTTTGGGCAGGCGAACAGATTGCCAAAGTCACACTCCGGGAATAGCTGCAGCAATCACAGCGGCATTGCATCTATTGTGTTGGTGCGCTTTTTCAGCGAGGGCCGTAGCTGCCACCAGAGCCTCCGGTGGCAGCGGCTTGCTTGGTTAGAGGCTTGCTCGGCTAGAGTGTCAGCAACATGGGAATTTCACAGGCGCTGTGGCCGGTATTGCCAAGGGGCTTGGGCAGGACGGTAAAGCCCAGACTGGCATAGAGGCCGAGCGCTTCCGGCAACAGTTTAGTGGTTTCCAGATAGCAGGCCTTATATCCCTGCTCGCGGGCAAAGCTGAGGCATTGCAGTGCCAAACGGCGGGAGAGCCCCAGGCCTCGCAGTGCGGGCATAAAGTACATCTTCTGCAACTCACATACGCCCTTTTCGCCGGGCAAGGGTGCTATGCCGGCACCGCCAAGCAGTTGCTGCTGTTTTTCAATTACCCAATACCGGCTGCCTGGCTGGCCATATTGGCGACTCAGGTGATCCAGGGTCGGGTCGGCCACACTGTAACCCTTATCGGGAGTCAGGCCATATTCGGCCGATACAGCACGTATCACGGCGGCCAGCCCGGCATCGTCTGCCGCCTGAAGTGGCCTGATTACCACCCCCTGTTGGCTCTTGGCTTTGGTAATCGCCTTGTTGTAGCAGCGCAGGCTGGCTTCCAGCTGGGTCACTTCACTCGGTGCCAACTGGGCAAGAATGTCAGCAAATTGATTATCCTGCTGGTTATCCAGCTGTTTCAACATCTTATGCCCGGCCGGAGTCAGACTGACCTGCAGACAACGATTGTCTCTGGGATTGGCCTTGGTTTGGGCCAGTTGTTTCTTGACCAGATGACTGACGGCACGACTGGCATTGGATTTATCGATATTGAGCAGGCTACTCAGTTCTTTAATGCTGAGATCTTGCTGTCCCAGCTCCAGTAGTGTGTGTGCCTGCACAGGTGTCAGCGGCAGTTGCCCGCAGGCACCGGACAACATACCCAGCTGCCGTACCAGATGACGAGACAGGTGTCTGAGCACAGGGCTGACCTGGGCCAGTTCATCCTGAGATGCTTCCTGGCGATTGCCCGGCTCTTTAACATCAGGCTTGGATGAGCCCGAATTTAGCGGTTTTGTACTGAGGGACATCTAAGGGGATACCTCGCAAAAAGATAAAATGGTTGCGATAAGCAACTAATTCTGAATTCAAGTTAGCTCAGTCTGTATCTATTTGCAACAGCTGGGTTTGGTAATTGTCCCGCATTTACACAGGTCGCTTGGGAAAGATTGAGGTGGGGCGGTCAACAACACCGCCGTTATTAATAACAGCGGTGACTGGTATCAGTAAAGCTCCGGGTAACGCAGTGGCGCCGATGCGAGCAGCAAGGCCGAGTGATAAATACTCTCGCGAGTAGCATGCCCCTGGGTCAAGAGCCCTATGGCGCCACCTGCCTGTTTGACATTGACAGTATTGAACAGCGAATCCATCACATCCCCCAGTTCTTCACCGGCCTTGAGCGCGGCATAAACCTTGGGCGGCAGGGGCAGGTGAGCACTGCGGCCGACGCAGAGGCGTTTTTTGGTGGCTATGACGACATAGGCAAAGGTGGCCGGCCCCTGGGGAAAATTATCCACCCCACCTTCCATTGCCAGATAGTAATCGGCATCTGCATTCGCCTTGCACCATTCCACCCTGTTGATGGCTCCCTGGCGGGTATCGGCATCTGTCATGGGTTGCTCCGCCACACCGGATGGCGCCTTCATGGCTTGGCAGTGGATTTCGGCGTCGGGATGCAGGGCGCGAACCGCATTCTCTGCGGCTTTGAGTTTTACCGGGTTGGTAGAACCCACCACTATCTGTAACTGTTTTTGTTTCATGTTTGTTTATTTGATGGATCTTTAATGTGGACGACCGTTTAAATCATTGTTTAAATGGTCGGAGGTGCGACCTTGAGTTGGGCGTCATTGTGACGTGCCATAAATCACAACGCAAGATGCACCGAGGGACACGACATAAGCGCCACGACAGACCCGTATGGCTTTTGGGGAGTTGTATTGTTCAAGGGGCTGGGCCTTGTCGGATAAATGGCATTAAAAAAGAGATAATTATAATGAAATTCAACAAACTCATGTACGCCATGGGGCTGGCAGGCACCCTGGCACTCGTTGGCTGTTCGGATGACGACAATGATCAGAACCCGCCTCCGGTCGACAACACACTGCAGGCATTTGCACCGGACGGCAAGCTCTCGGTCAGCGTTCGGCGCACCAGTTTCGGTGTACCTCACATTCAAGCCGACAATTTGGAAAGCCTGGGATTCGGTAACGGCTATGTGCAGGCTCAGGACAATCTGTGCATCCTGGCCGATGGCTTTGTTAAGGCCAACTCAGAGCGTTCCATGTATTTCGGCCCCCATGCCAGCCTGGACTTCACCACAGGGATCCCGGTCCGGGAAGACAATGGCAACCTGATCTCCGACTTCGCCTACAAGGCGCTCAAGGTCAGAGCTCAGGCCGAGGCCAAATGGCCTGAATTCAGCGAAAACTCCCGGGCACTGATCAGCGGGTTTGTCGCCGGCTACAACCGGTATTTGAGCGATGTGGCCGAAGGCAAGCAACAGGCCGAGCCCTTCTGTGCCGGGCAGCCCTGGGTCAAGCCTATTGAAGCTGAAGATGTGGTGACCTACCTGTTTTCAATTGCCCTGTTACCGGGGGCGGCCAACTTCCTGGATCTGATCTTTTACGCCAATCCGGGTGATGGTGATGAATATTTGCCGCGAATAGTCGGCCCGGCTCCTGCCTCTGCCGCCCAGACCGCTTTTGTCAATGACATCAACAGCAAGCTGATTGCCAGAGCCGCCAATATTTTAACCCCGGAGACCAACCCGGGTGAACTGGGCTCCAACGGCTGGGGCCTTGGCAAAGACAAGACGGAAAACGGCAAGGGTATGGTGCTGGGGAACCCGCACTTCCCGCATACGGGTAACCTGAGGTTCTGGCAGTCCCATGCCACCATTCCCGGACACCTGGATGTGATGGGCGGCTCTCTGGTCGGCATGCCGGGCCCAATCAATATTGGTTTCAACAAAGATCTCGCCTGGACCCATACTTTCTCCACCGCCGAACATTTTGTGGTCTATAACCTGGAGCTGGTTTCCGGCGACCGAATGCAGTATCTGTTTGACGGTGAGCCTATGCCTATCAGCAAGGAAACCGTGCAGGTGCTGGTCAATGCCGGTCCGGCGGGTATGCTGGTAGCCGAAAAAGATATCTATACCACTCCCAAGGGACCTATAGTCGAAGCGCCTGCCACCCAGGCACCTTTTGGCTGGGATGATGGCCAGGCCTTTATGTTGCAGGATGCCAACATGGCGACCATGGATCCCGTGGATCACTGGCTGGCGATGAACATGGCCACCAACAAACAGGAGTTTGTGCAGGCATTTAAAGACTATGACGGCATGATCTTCAATAACACCATGTATGCCGACAGGGAAGGTAACGCCTTCTATATCGATGACTCTACCGTGCCGGGATTATCCGAGGCGGCTGTGGTATTGCTGAAGACTTCCCCTGAGATCAAGGCGGCCAAGGCGCAGGCGGGCTTTACCATATTGCCGGGCAATACCTCACTGTTCGCTTTCGATGGCCCCACGCCTTTCGAGCGGGCGCCCAAGTTGGAACGCACAGACTTTGTGCAAAACTCCAATAACTCCTTCTGGTCTACCAACCCGGCCGAGCCGCTGGAGTATTTCTCCCCCATGTACGGCCCGGAGCGTGGCCAACTGAGTATGAGAACCCGCATGGGGCTCAAGCTGCTTGGTGATGCCGCCGGTAGTGATAGCAAGTTCAACCTGGATGAACTGGAGGCGGCAGTGCTCAACAACCGCAGCTATCTGGCCGAAATGGTTTTGGATGATCTGATTGCCCAGTGTGAGGCCAAGGGCAGTGAACCTGTAATGGTCGGTACCTTTGCCAAGGATATCAGCGCTGCCTGCGCGGCGCTCAAGGCCTGGAATGGTCATCAGGACAACGACAGTAAAGGTGGCGCCTTGCTTCGGGAATTCGCCCACCTGTTCAATGACAAAACCATGTTGACCCAAGGCTTTGATTATTTGCAGCCGGCGACCACTCCCACAGGACTGAGTTCTGACGGTTCGGCGCTCATCGCGCTGGCACATGCCGCGCTCAACCTGGAAGCGGCCGGTTTTGCCGTCGATGCGCCCCTTGGCAGTGTGCAGTTTGTCGAGCGTTCATTGCCGGATGGCAGTGCCAGTGGCGTGCGTTTGCCCTGGCCCGGCAGTCATCATGCCGAGGGTGGTTTCAACGTATTTTCCACCAAGACCAGTGGTGACGACACGCTTATCCCGCAGCACTCTTACGCTCCGGCAACCGATATTCTGAGCGGCAAAGCGCTGGATTCCGGTCTGAGCGCCAAGGGCTATCAGGTTCGTTATGGCTCCAGCTGGATGATGGCGGTGAGCTTTGCCGATGAGGGCCCGGAGGCGAGAGGGATACTGACCTACTCAGAGACCAGCAATATTCTGCGTCCCGAGTTTGCCGATCAGACCGCGCTCTACTCCAGTGAGAAACGTTTCCGTCCCTTGCTGTTCAAAGAAGCGGATATTGATGCGGCAACCGTATCCAAGATGGAACTGACGCTCGAGCGTTAAGCGCTATTCTTTCAGCTTCAATGCCGATCATCTCGATGAGCGGCATTTTTTTACTTGTGGTTGCCAACTCAGTCAAAGTGGCCTGGTTAACGTGACAACCTATATTTGCGCTGAACTTAGGCAGGCTTTTCCTCGTACATGAGGTAGTGGCTCTGACTCATGCCCAGTGATTGGTAAGCTTGTTGGGCTCGGGTGTTTTCCTGCTCCACATAGAGCCTGAAGCTGGCTGCCCCACCTTGCTTTTCGGCCAGCGTCTTGACTTCCTGATACAGGGCGCGATAGATGCCTTTTTGTCTGTGCTCCGGCTTGATATAGACGCTCTGGATCCAGTAGTAGTCTGCGGCGCGCCAGTCACTCCACTCGAAGGTAACCATCAAGGAACCTGCGATTTCACCTTCGATTTCTGCTACCAGATAAAAACCTTTGGCGGGATTTTCCAGCAGGGTGCTGACGCCCCTGCTCAGGGTGTCACTGTCCAGTGCCAATCCTTCTGTTTCCTGAGCCATCGCCTGGTTGAAAGCCACCAGGGCCTCGGTGTCTTTTGGGGTACCTTTTCTTATTAGCATAGTTATTCCTTTGAGTTCTGTTTGCTTGCATGCTCGTAGGGGCGGGCACAATTTATCAGCAGTTCTATGTTGGTGCAAAGGGGGACTGGATTAAAAGTCGTCATTTCCGGTTTTACCTGGATTACCCTGGCTCGGCTCAAGATAACGGCTCAAGGTAACTCAAACCTGCAACCGGGCAGCGTGATACAGATCATCCTTGCTGCAGGCGAGCTGTGCTAAACTCGCGCACCGGCCTTGATGTCTGATCTCGGCCATCCGCCAAGGATATGGCCCCTCTCTTTTTCAAATATCAAGGTTTACACATGTCAAAACACCAACCTTCACTTGTCGGCCGTCTATGGTCACGCTGGTCGGGGCTGCCGCTGTGGCTGAAAATACTGATAGGTATGGTTCTGGGGATGAGTACCGGACTGATACTGGGTAAAGATGCCATCTATCTCAAGCCCATAGGGACTCTGTTCGTCAACACCATCAAGATGCTGATAGTGCCATTGGTGTTCTGCTCGCTGATAGTGGGTGTGACCTCAATGCAGGATACCGCCAAGATGGGGCGGATAGGCTTCAAATCTTTTGCCTTCTATCTGGGGACCACTTCCATTGCCATCAGCCTGGGGTTGATAGTCGGTTCTGTCATACGTCCGGGCTCAGGGCTGAATATGACCCCTGAGGTCGGTACCGAAAAGGCTGCCCAGGCGCCTTCTGTAATGGAAACCCTGATCAACATAGTGCCCACCAACCCGGTATCGGCTCTGGCCGAAGGGCAGATACTGCAGGTGATAGTATTCGCCGTGGCACTGGGGATAGCCCTGGTGTTGATTGGTGAGCATGGCAGGCCAGCGATTCGTGTATTCGAGAGCCTGGCGGAAGCCATGTACAAGCTGACCGATATGGTAATGAGTCTGGCGCCCTATGGGGTGTTTGGCTTGATGGCCTGGGTGGCCGGTGAGTACGGCATGGAGATGCTGCTGCCGCTCATTAAAGTGATTGTTGCCGTTTATATCGGTTGTTTCCTGCATATTGTCGGCTTCTACAGCCTGGTATTGAGTGTGTTTGCCCGCCTCAATCCACTGCAGTTCTTCAAGGGGATCAGCAATGCCATGGCGGTCGCCTTCACCACATCCAGCTCGGCGGGCAGTCTGCCTGCCAGTATGAAGTGTGCCAGCGAATACCTGGGAGTGAACAAGAAGATTTCCAGCTTTGTGCTACCGCTGGGCACCACAATCAACATGGATGGTACCGCCCTCTATCAAGGGGTGACCGCGCTGTTTGTGGCACAAGCCTTTGGCATAGACCTTACCTGGGTGGATTACATCACCATTATTCTGACCGCGACCTTGGCTTCCATAGGTACTGCGGGTGTGCCCGGTGCCGGCTTGGTGATGCTGACGCTGGTGCTGACCACTGTAGGCTTGCCGCTGGAAGGGGTGGCGATTATTGCCGGTATCGACCGTATTCTGGATATGGCCCGAACTGTCGTGAATGTGTCCGGCGACTTGGTGGCAACCACTGTGATTGCCAAGTCGGAAAATGAGCTGGATATAGAGCACTATAACGCCGATATGCAGCAGAGTGCTCTGATAGCCGAGCAGAATGCCGTCAGCGCTGCAGAGGAAGGTCGCAGCTGAATTTTGCAATATGAGCGCGACTGAGAGTGTGTTGCAGTCATAAAAAAACCGCCGGAGGGCGGTTTTTTTATGACTTGAGGCAGAACTCAGAGGCTGCTGAGTTGCAGTAACACCTTGCCGTCATCGCTTTTGAGCAAGAGTTTGCCATTGCTGACTTCACCTTGGGTTACCTGAGGCAAAGCTTGCATCACCAATTGCTCCTGGGCCATCAGGGCATCGACACAGGCTTTCATTGTGCTGCCGGCCGGGGAGAGTTTCAGCTTCTGACCTTCCTGGGAATAGGTTCCGAAGAAGTTATTGCAGCTATTGTTGCCGGACAGTTTGCCGTCATTGGTAAAAACCAATTGGGCAGGGCTGTAATCTATAGTGGGTTGTCCCATAATGCTTTCTACATGCCAGCTGCCTTCCAGTGGCAGATACTGACCTTGGGTATCCGGGGTGGTTTGGCATGCAGCCAGACCAAATAGCAGCGCAGCGGCTACGAAGGTTTTCTTAATCATGGTCATTTTTCCATTAGTCTATTAAGCCTCTATAGTGTGACAAGAATAGCGCGGATTAAAAAGGGGGAGAAGGGTGATATCCAGGGCTAACTCAGTGATAGGCCTTCTGAAATTGTTACATTGGATAGGTGTGTTAATGCTGCTTGGCGGCATTGGGCTTTACATGTTGACCGATATGGCACTTGAGGTCAGCGGAATGTTGACCATTGCCTCACTGATAGGCTTGGGGTTGGTATTCATGTCCCCTTATCCTGTGGTTATTTTTATCCAATGGGCCAAGGCTCAGGATCAAAAACCGCAATAATCGCCCAAGTTCGCAGCTTGGTTTACTCAACATAAGCGGCTTATCCCGGATTGGCGTTAAGTTTTATATTGCAGCAGATCTTGCTCTGCTTGTTCCAACATGGGTGAGAGTTCGAAGTGGGAGTCCGGTGCAAAGAAGCTTTGCCCCACCAATAACTGCAGGCCACAATCACTGCGGCTGACCTGCTTTTTCAGGCGACTGGCGAGGATATCCAGGTGCGCCTGGCTGTCCACAAATGCCAGAATAATGAACTGGTTGTGATTCAATCTGGCACAGATGTCGGCTTCGCGCATGTTCTCCAGTATCACCCGTGCCAGCATTTTCAGGGATTGATCCTGCTGCAGTCCGCCAATGCGGTTTGAATCCAGCTCCTTGCCTTCCAGCAGCATAAGCCCGGCATGGGAGCCCAAACGGCGACTGAGGCTCAGTTGCCTCGGCGCCAACAGATTAAAGCCTCTGGGGTTGAGCATACAGGTGAGTTCATCCTGCAGAGATAGAGACTCCAGCTGCTCCATCAGTTGCAACTGTCCAAGCTCGGCCTTGAGCAGCGCCAGCATAGGCTCGAGCAAAGACTGCAACTGCTCTAATGCCACCTTGGGTTTGCCATTGAGGATCAGTAATTCGCCAAACAGCTTGCCATCGGACCAATGAAGTGGGTACTTGATGGTCTCCGCCGGGTTAGCTGCAAAGTGTTGCAGCAGGGAGGCGATACCTTCAAATTCAGTTGGGATTTCAGCCGCCGGGCTGTGGCTCAGGACCTGCAGCTTGGTATCTGGCATATGTTGCAGTAACAGCACAGTTTGGGCGTGAAACATCTCTCTGACAGTAACCAAGCGACTCTGCCAATGGTCGAGCTGCAAAGGGTCGTTGGGATGGTCTCTTAAGCTGCTGGTTCTTTCCGTCAGTTGCGCATGCATATAGTTATAGTATTTGTGATGGCAAGGATTGCCTCAGAATACCCAACTGCGTGCGTTAATAAAATGAAAAAATTCGGTTATTGGATTTGGGTCTTTTTAACGTCTCTTCTGTGCTTTGAATCAAGGGGCTCATGCTTCTTTCTTTTGCTGTTTGGATGACTTGAGTCCCGCCCTGGCACTTTCCAGCATAGGCGCCAGCTTGGCGGCAGAGTCAGGGCTGAAAAAGCAACTGCTGGAGTCCAGTTGTAATGGGGCCGAAAACTGGCTCATCTGCCGTTCAAGGCGTTTGATGATATGCTCCAGATCCCGCTCCAGATCGACAAACACCAGCAGGACATATTGGCTGTCGTTATAGTGGGCAGCGATATCTGCGGTTCTTATGGTATTGAGGATCAGGTTGCCGAGTTCTCTATGGTGACGTGCCAGCGTTTCGGCATCCATATTCATCCCGGGTATCAACTCGAAAAAAATAATGCCTGAATGAGCACCGAAGCGGCGGCCGAGATTGAGCTGCCTGGGTGCCATCATGATAAAGCCGTAGTGGTTGAGCATGCCGGTTTCCCGGTCGCGCATGGACAGCGACTCAATTCTGTGACTCTGGCATAAGAGCGCCAAGTCTTGCTGCAGCAGAATTTGGAACGGCTCCAGCATATAAGGGCTTATGTGTTGTTGTTCGTTGGCATGGGCATTGATGACACACAGGCAACCGAATACCGAGCCGTCGGGCCAGAGCACTGGCCGGGATAGAATCCCCAGGACATTGCTGAACTCTTTTGGGTTGTCATCATTGGTGGAACGGGTGAGATCCAGATTAACGCCCTCGGGTGGGCTATCGACCATACGCTGGAATACACTTTCATCGGCAGAGAATACCTTGCCGGGCGGGAACCTGTGGCTGGCATCGGCGGCGCTGACAATGACTTCGAATCCCTGATCTGTCTTTTGCAGCACAAAGACTTTGTCGGCCTGGTAGTAACGTTTCATTAGCTCACATTGATGCATCCAGCGAATAAGGTTGAGTCTGTGGCTTTCATTTTCCAATAGGCTCTTGCCTGGGTCTATGGTATCCGGGAGCATATCTCTTCCTGAGTCGAGTGGCTTAAGTTCAACTTTAAGTGTGGAAGCAGTATGGGAATTTCGCAAATCGAGTGCGGCTGCAACAGGCTTTGGCTATAATGCGGCTTCTTTTATTGCTGAGCCTTTTTGATGCCAGAAACCATGCAATACCGCCAGGCTGAGGCGGCCGATGTTGAGACGATTGCCAGCCTGGAGCAGCGCTTCGGCCAAGACGAATTGAGTGCCAGAGAGCGTACACGGGGCATGCAAGGGCAGGGCTTTTCGGCCAAGGAGCTTGAACCTCTGGTGGCCGCCGGTCATGTGTGGCTGGCGTTGGACGCGACTAAGGTAGTCGGTTATCTGATAACCGGCAGTTGGGATAAACTCAAGCATTCGCCTTTATGTCAGGCCCTCAGTCGGCAACTGGCCCAGAATCGCTTTGACCTGGGGCTGAACTGGCAGCAGACTCTGCATTACGGCCCGGTTTGGGTGCATCCTGATTATCGTGGCAAGGGCGTGTTTGATGAGCTTTACGGCGCCGCCAGAGCCAACATCAGTGCGCCTTGGCTGGCACTGATCGCCGAGGACAACGAGGCGTCTATACGTGCCCATAGCAGGGATGGCCGCATGCACACCCTGGACTTTGTCACCCTTTGCGGCAGGGATTTTTATCTGCTGCTGGGCTAACAGCCGCTTTGACGCGGGAGAGCAAGATGCAAAACACGCCAGAAACCCTACTGCAAGCCTGTGAGTCGCTAAGGTTATCTGCCTGGGATAATGTCAGATACCTGGTGTCTGTTTTGGCGCTGCAGGGCGAACAGGCAAAGGCCTTTGAAGCCCAAATCGATGGCAAGCCGCATTATCTGCTGCAAGCCTTGGGCGTCTGTTTCGACTGTGGGCGCAGCAACAGTTATCAGGTGCAGATCCGTCTGTTGACCGATACCGAATTCACTCCAATGAAAGTGTTGGATATCACGCCGCTATCGGCCGAGCAGTTGGGTTACCTCTGTATGGAAACGGCCCATTTCGATCACTGCTACTGAGTGTCAGTTCGACAGATGTAAAAAATCCACCTGCATAGCAGGTGGCTTTGAACAGCCCCCTAGAAGGGGGCT